>NZ_JASCPQ010000073.1:0-29670 GCF_029959305.1 Pseudomonas sp. PS01297 | reverse complement strand
GGCTGCGATCTTTTGACGTTGAAGATCAAAAGATCGCAGCCTGCGGCAGCTCCTACACACAAGCAGGTGCGCGCAAGGTTCTTGATTCTGTAACCAGAAAATTCCCTCACCACACACCACCCCGGCACTACGAAGCCCGCTGATGTTGAGAGGCGAAGTTCCCTCTGCTCCCCTCTACGGTTAATGAAAGGACTTAACCGCGGCGACAGGGATCGCCACTTATCAAAAAGGATTTCGACATGGACACACCCACCGTTGGCCCCATAGTGGGCTACACCACCTCAGAGCAAGCGCGCATTTTTATCCGGGGCGCTGCCGATGCTGAAAATGCCGTTTTTGCCGCGATTCGCTACCGCAAAGCGGGCACGCAGCAATGGTCTGCTGGCCTCTATTCGAAGCTCAGCAACATTTACGACATGTCTGACACCCTGGTCCTGCGCGGCCTGAGCGCAGACACGCGCTACGAATACCAGGCGGGCTGGTTCAGAACCACTTACCTGGACCACACTCCGGACACCGTCAAACACATAGCGCTGGAATGGCCCTCAACGATCTACCGGTTTAAATCTGCCTCCCCCAAACGCAACCGCACGCATCGCTACGTTGTAGGCTCATGCCGCTACCTGCGGCTCACGCTGAATGCCCCTTCCAAGCCAGAACTGGGCGACAAGATCTTCAAGGCCATCAGCGACCTGAACGCCAGCACCCCGCTTGATGGCATGTTGATGATCGGGGATCAGGTGTACGTCGATGACATGAACATCTTCGCACCCGACCGGGAGTACGCAGACATCTCGCGCAAATACCGGGCAGCCTTCTCACAGCCGCACATCCGCCAGCTCATGGCCAGCACCCCGACCTATATGATCCTCGACGACCATGAGATCGAAGATAACTGGCCTGCAAGTCGCAGCCACCAGGACAACGAGCTCTACAGCAATGCCATTCGCGCCTACGAAACCTTCCAGTGCAGCCACGGCCCCGCCCACGACCTGCTCACAGACGGGTGCATCAACCGCAGCGTAGAGAAATACTGGTACACCTTTGCCGATGGCGACACCGACTGGTTTGTCATGGACTGTCGCACCGAGCGCGTGTTAACCGGCACTGACCGCAGAATGATCGGCGTCGAGCAAGAAAACGCCCTGCATAAATGGGTGAAAAACAGCACCGCAAAAGTGAAGTTCATCGTCAGCAGCGTGATGTTCATGCCCGATCAAAAAAGCCAGGGCGATGACGGCTGGAAGTCATTTGCCGCACAACGCTTGCGCCTGCTGGAAGTCATCCGCACCAACGCCGCTAAAAACGTGATGTTTGTCAGCGGCGACATCCACGGTTCTCTGACCTGCTCACTCACCCACAGCGAAGACCCTGACTTTATGGTGCACGGCATCGTCTCGTCACCGCTGTGCAACAGCAGGCTGTTACCGTACGCGAAGGCCAGTAATCTGCTGCTCAATGCTCCGCTGGCCAGTCATGGGCAAGGCCATTATTCCCCCGCATTGACCAGCGCCATGGTCAGCGAAGACAACTTTGCCTGCCTGACCCTCACCGGTAAGCACTTGCAGGTCGATTTTTATAACCCGAAGGGTCGGGTGCTTGAGTCGGTGACGATTGCATTGAAATAACAGTCATAAAACTGAAACCAGCGATCGCCAGCCTGTTGCATCCTGACGTTGCGGCGCTAACCTTCAAGTGGGTGATGTCAATCATGTTCACTTGTCAGCTCAGTACGCATGATGCAACCTTGCCGCAGACCGCAGGAACAGGGCTTGAGCCCTGGTGCCATCCGTATGTGTGAAGCGAGTACCCCCATGAAAAGCCAATCCGATGCTGCCCTGCGAACGGCAGCCGAGGTCGTGACGCAGTTACCCGTGCCTTCGCGGCTCGGGATGCTGCGTTTCGAGCGGCTTAATGAAGCCAGTTGGGCCTTGCTTTACCTCGACCCAGGCTGCGAGCGCTACGTCGGGTTGCCCGCCACGGAGCTGTGCGCACTGGTCGGCTCGCCCTACGCCAGCCTGATGGAACCCAAAGCGCGCTATCGCTTGCATGACGCGATTGCGCTGCAACTGCGCGCCAGCCCCCACTATGTGGTGCATTACACCCTGCACACGCCTCTGGGGGCGCTGAATCTGATGGAAGTGGGCGAGGCCTACAAACAACACAACCGCCAACTGTTGCGCGGTTATGTGCTGGTGGTGGAGGGCTCTGTCAGCAGCACCGCGCTGGCCCCGGTCGCTGAGCTGGAAACACAAAACAGCCGGTTGCACATCGCCCTGGAACTCAACCAGCGCGCTCAGCAAGAACAACTGCAACACCTTGAACGTGTGCGCGCCCAACAGGACTTGATCCTGCGTCTGGCCCGCCACCGCTACAGCCAGCACAACTCGCTGCAAGAAGCCGCCGAACTGATCACCCGCAGCGCCTGCGACATTTACCAACTGGACGCCGCCAGCCTGTGGACCCTCGACGGTCACCGCCTGCTGCCGATTTCGGCGTTTCAACGCGAAAGCCAGGCGTATGTGGCACAAGACGCCATCGACATCAGCCTGTTCCCGGACTACCTCGACGCCCTGCACACCAGCCGCTCCATCGACGCGCAAAATGCCAACCGCGACCCGCGCACCCGGGAACTGGCGGCCTGCCTGAACCGCCACGACACCAACGCCATGCTCGATGCCAGCATTCGCATCGACGGCCAAGTGATTGGCGTGCTGTGCCTTGAGCAAACCGGCAAGACGCGGGCCTGGCAAGCCGATGAAATCGCCTTTGCCGGCGAGTTGGCCGACCAGTTCGCGCAAGTCATTAACAACCACAACCGGCGCGCAGCCACTAACGCCCTGCACCTGTTTCAGCGGGCCGTCGAGCAAAGTGCCAATGCCTTTTTGCTGGTCAATTGCGACGGCGTGGTCGAGTACGTCAACCCAAGCTTCACCGCCATCACCCAATACAGTGCCGAAGAAGTTCAGGGCCACAAGCTGTCTGAACTGCTGGCGCTGGAGAACCTCAGCGACCTGCTGTTCGATGCGCACTCAAGCTTGAGCAAGGGCAATAGCTGGCAAGGTGAGTTCAAGAGCCGGCGTAAAAACCTGGAGCCCTACTGGGGCCAGATGTCGATCTCGAAGGTCTATGGCGACAACCGCGAACTGACCCATTACATCGGTATTTACGAAGACATCACCGAGGCCAAGCTGGCGCAACAGCGGATCGAACGCCTGGCCTACACCGACAACCTGACCGGCCTTGGCAACCGCCCGGCGTTTATCCGCAACCTCGATGAGCGGTTCACCCATGACAGCGCTACCAAGGTGTGCCTGTTGCTGGTGGACATCGACAACTTCAAGCGGATTAACGACAGCCTCGGCCACCAGACCGGCGACAAACTCTTGATCAGCCTGGCCCGCCGCCTGCGCAACAGCCTGAACCCCGAAGATAATCTGGCCCGCTTCGCCAGTAACGAATTTGCCGTATTGCTGGACAACGCCTCCCTTGAAGTCGGCCAGCAAACCGCCAGCCAGTTGCTGATGACCCTCGACAAGCCGATGTTCGTCGATAACCAGCTGATCAGCGTCACCGGCTCTGTCGGCGTGGCCTGCGCGCCCCTGCACGGGCTCGACCCGCAGACCTTGATGCGTAACGCCGGGCTGGCGCTGCACAAGGCCAAAGCCAACGGCAAGCATCAGGTGCAGGTGTTCACCGAAACCTTGAACGCCGAGGCCAGTTATAAGCTGTTCGTCGAAAACAACCTGCGCCGCGCCCTGACCCAAAACGAGCTGGATGTGTTCTACCAACCCAAACTGTGTTTACGCACAGGGCGGCTGTTGGGCATGGAAGCCCTGCTACGTTGGGACCATCCGGAAAAGGGCATGATCCGCCCCGACCAGTTCATCAGCGTCGCGGAAGAAACCGGGCTGATCATCCCCATTGGCAAGTGGGTCGCGCGCCAGGCCTGCCGCATGAGCAAGCAACTGAGTGCGGCGGGGTTTGGCAATTTGCAGGTGGCGATCAACCTGTCGCCCAAGCAGTTTTCCGACCCGGATCTGGTTGCCTCGATTGCCAGCATCCTCAAGGAAGAACAACTGCCCCCGGCCTTGCTGGAGCTGGAACTGACCGAAGGCCTGCTGCTGGAAGCCACCGATGACACCCGCCTGCAGCTGGATCAGCTCAAGGAACTGGGCCTGACCCTGGCCATGGACGACTTTGGTACCGGGTATTCCTCACTCAGCTACCTGAAGAAATTCCCGATCGACATCATCAAAATCGACCGCAGCTTTATCAAAGATATCCCCGACAACCAGAACGACATGGAGATCACCTCGGCGGTGATTGCCATGGCCCACAACCTTAAGCTTAAAGTGGTGGCCGAAGGCATCGAGACCGCCGCCCAACTGGCCTTCTTGCGCCGCCATCGCTGCGACGTGGGCCAAGGCTATCTGTTCGACCGGCCGATCCCCGGTGCCGAGCTGGAACGTGCACTCAAACGCTACCCGCGCGGACCGCTGACCTGACAGCGACGCAGCACTCGGGCACACTGCTGTTCTAACTTCCTGCAATCTGACTGAGAGGACTTGAAACATGGTCTTGCGCTCGGAAATCCTGGTGAATAAAAACGTGCTACCCACTCAAGAACAAGCCCTGCCGGGCCGCGAAACACCGATGCAACTGCCCGAAACCCACTTCGTCAACGGCAACCCGCTGCTGGGCCCGTTTCTGGACGACGTCGGCTTTGCGATCTTTGGTTTGGGTTGCTTCTGGGGCGCAGAACGCAAGTTCTGGCAAGTACCCGGCGTGGTCAGCACGGTGGTGGGTTACGCCGGTGGCTTTACCCCCAACCCGACCTATGAAGAAGTCTGCTCGGGCCTGACCGGCCACACCGAAGTGGTGCTGGTGGTGTACGACCAGGCAAAAGTGAAATACGAAGACCTGCTGAAAATGTTCTGGGAACTGCACAACCCGACCCAGGGCATGCGCCAGGGCAACGACATCGGTACCCAATACCGCTCGGTGATCTACTGCACCACACCAGAGCAACTGGCAGCGGCCAAGGCCAGCGCTGAAAAGTATCAGGCTGAACTGACCAAAGCAGGCCTGGGCACCATCACCACCGAAATCGACCAGGCGCCAACGGTCTACTTCGCTGAGGCGTACCACCAGCAATACCTGGCGAAAAACCCGCAAGGCTACTGCGGCATCGGCGGCACAGGCGTGACCTGTCCGATCTGACACCACATCCCCTGTTGGAGCAGCCGGTCGACGCTCGATTGTCTCGCGATCTTTTGATCTTTAAAAGATCGCGAGGCAAGCTCGCTCCTACAGGGTGAGGTGATCGTTACTCAGCGATTATCCATTCCATCTGCCAGCCACCCTGGGTTTGGCCCAGTGTTTTGGCCAGCCATGGCAGCAGTTCGCGCAGTTCTTCTTCCAGACCCCAAGGCGGGTTGGCGATCGCCAGGCCCGAGCCGTTCAGGCTGTTGGGGGTGTCCAGCGGGTGCACAAACAACTCGACCTGCAACAACTTCGGAGCGCCGGAGGCGGCCAGGTCCTGATAAAAACGACGCAGTTGGCGCTTGTCCTTGATCGGGTACCAGATCGCCACAACGGTCTGACGCATGCGGCTGATGGCGTCTTTTAACGACTCCACGCAACGCTGCATTTCGTCGAGCTTTTCAAACGGCGGGTCAATCAGCATCACCGCACGCTTTTCGGCCACGGGCAGCAACGCACGCGGTACGTGCCAGCCCTCACCCAAGTGCACCGCCACACGACGGTCGCCCTTCATGTTGGCCTTGAGCATCACACCGTCTTCAGGGTGTTTTTCGTTGAGCAACACGCGGTCGTGCGCACGGGTGGTGCGACGTGCCAGTTCAGGCGAACCCGGGTAATAACGCAATTGCCCGTCCGGGTTCATCTTGTGCAGCACCTGCATGTAGTCCGCAGTCATCGCGGGCAGGTCTTTTCTGCCCCACAAGCGTGCGACGCCTTCCAGGTACTCGCCAGTGCGCGTGGCCTGATCGCCTTGAAGGTCATACAAACCCAGCCCGGCGTGGGTATCGAGGTAAGCAAAAGGCTGCTCTTTGCGCGACATCAACGCGATGAGGCGGGTCAAGACGATATGTTTAAGAACGTCGGCGTGGTTACCGGCGTGGAAGGCGTGACGATAGTTCATGGTTGCTCCTGCGCAGGGGGCGAAGTTTACCCTGTGCAGCGAATAACGTCAGGGGTTAAGCCTCGCTCCACGCCAGACGGTGCCTTGCTCAAATCGCTCGCGGCACCAATACCAGGTTATGCACGCTGACCTCACTCGCCACCCAGTCAATCGCGAACTGCTCGCTGGCATCGGCAATCAGTACGTCCTTGTCCAGCACTTGCACGCGGATTTGATGGGCTTCAACGGGCTCCGGCGACTCATCGTCATCGACGTGAAAGGCAAACGTCCAGGGTGCCGGAATGGCGTAATAGCCCTGCGTTTCGAGCAGCAGGCGCTCTACACCACCCGGCTTGCGGGCGTACACCGAAATAATCCAGTGATAGTGGCTTTGAAATGAGAAGGGCAAGTCCCGAGCGGAGATGTGCCCGAGGAAAATCTTTTTACGCATGGTTGTCATCCTTGATTGAGGCACTCATCAGTGAGCGCTAAACCAAGACTAATACGTCTGGAGCAGGCCATTTACGCTTCAGAAGAACCCCCACCACAAATGGGAAACCTCCGGGCAGGACATGCTGTTAATCCCACGCGCAACGCCGTGTCTTAAGCGAGCCCCAATAAAAACGGCCCGTTTCCATGGGAGCCGGGCCGTTGTCTGTTACCCACTAGGTGGGCCGCAACTCACTGAACTCAGTGGTGCAGTTTGAAGTCATTCTCAGCCGCTTCGAAGCGCTCGACCATCTTCTTGCTTGGGCCTTGGCCCATGGCGCTGACCACCAAAATGGCGATGCTGGCGAAGATGAAGCCCGGGATGATTTCGTACAGACCCAGCAAACTGAAGTGTTTCCAGACGATCACCGTGATGGCCCCGACCAAAATACCGGACAGCGCGCCATTGCGGGTCATGCCTTTCCACAGTACCGAGATCAGCACCACCGGGCCAAACGCAGCACCGAAGCCTGCCCACGCATAGCTCACCAGGCCCAGTACGCGGTTGTCCGGGTTAGACGCCAGCATGATGGCAACCACGGCCACCAGCAGCACCATGGCGCGACCGACCCACACCAACTCGGTCTGGGAGGCATTTTTACGCAGGAAGGATTTGTAGAAGTCTTCTGTCAGGGCGCTGGAGCACACCAGCAACTGGCAGCTCAGGGTACTCATCACCGCAGCCAGAATGGCCGACAGCAAGACACCGGCAATCCACGGATTGAACAGCAGCTTGGCCAGCTCGATAAACACCCGCTCAGGGTTTTCATTGACCGGGCCTGCCACTTCCGGGTGCGCCGAGAAGTAAGCAATACCGAAGAAGCCGACGGCAACGGTGCCGACCAGGCACAGGATCATCCAGGTCATGGAGATGCGACGTGCGTTGGCGATCGACTTCACCGAGTCTGCGGCCATGAAGCGCGCCAGAATGTGCGGCTGGCCAAAGTAGCCCAGACCCCAGCCCATCAGCGAGATGATGCCGATAAAGGAAGTGCCTTTGAGCATGTCAAAGTTGGCAGGGTCCTTGGCTTCGATCGCAAGGAACGTGGTATCAACGCCACCGGTTGCCAGCAATACGATGATCGGCGTCAGGATCAGCGCAAAAATCATCAGGGTGGCTTGCACGGTGTCTGTCCAGCTCACCGCCAAAAAGCCGCCGACGAAGGTGTAGGCAATAGTCGCCGCAGCACCGGCCCACAGGGCTGTTTCGTACGACATGCCAAAGGTGCTTTCAAACAGACGGGCACCGGCCACCACGCCCGAGGCGCAGT
Source organism: Pseudomonas sp. PS01297 (assembly GCF_029959305.1). Taxonomy (NCBI): domain Bacteria; kingdom Pseudomonadati; phylum Pseudomonadota; class Gammaproteobacteria; order Pseudomonadales; family Pseudomonadaceae; genus Pseudomonas; species Pseudomonas sp. PS01297. Next base: position 21,765 of record NZ_JASCPQ010000073.1, on the reverse strand, counting down.
AAATGGTGAAGAACACCAGAATCACCACCGCCGAGATAATCCGCAGAAGCCCGCTTTTGTCTTCGAAACGACTGGCAAAGTAGTCCGGCAAGGTCAGCGCATCACCGTTGTGCTCGGTCTGCACCCGCAGGCGGCCGGCCACAAACAGCCAGTTCAAATACGCACCGACCACCAGGCCGATGGCAATCCAGCTTTCGGACAGGCCGGACATGTAAATGGCACCCGGCAAGCCCATCAGCAGCCAGCCGCTCATGTCAGAGGCGCCAGCGGACAACGCGGTGACCACGCTGCCCAGGCTGCGACCGCCGAGAATGTAGTCCGATAGGTTATTGGTGGAGCGATAAGCCATAAAGCCAATCAGCACCATTGCCGCGATATAGATCACGAACGTGATCAGGGTTGGGTTACTTACACTCATTGCATTAAGCCCTGGCATTGTTTTTATCGTTGACGGCCGCCTGGCCGCACATTCACAAACGTTTTGTCTGAGACGGTTAACCAGGCTGCGCATTTATGACTGACGCTTCTCCAGGAAAATCGTCAGCCGTAGAACCTTGTGGGTTCAAAGGGTCACACCTAAGTCGCGAATGCTATGCAACAACGCAAATCAGGTGCAACCAGTTTCTGCCTCGCTAGTTGCACCTTTCGCTTCTTTTTCGATGCAAAAGCGCCCCGTATCAATCGAAAACCCCACATTCCCTGTAGGAGCGAGCTTGCCTCGCGATCTTTTAAAAGATCACCCAATCGCGAGGCAAGCTCGCCCCGACAGGTAAGGAAAAAAATTCCGATGAAACAGGGTTGCACCTAGTTGCACCCAATTCAGCGCAGCGCTAATCTTGCCGCCAGCTGCTGCCGCGCCCATGTGGCACCCATGAGGATAAAAAAATGGCTACCACCACCCTTGGGGTCAAACTCGATGACCCAACCCGCGAGCGCCTGAAGGCTGCCGCGGCCTCGATTGATCGCACGCCTCACTGGCTGATCAAACAGGCAATTTTCAATTACCTGGAAAAACTCGAGGGTGGTGCAACCCTGGCGGAGTTGAACGGTGTGCCAGCTGGCACCAGCGATGACGTTGATGACACAAACACCGATCACACCCACCAATGCTTCCTGGAATTTGCCGAAAGCATCTTGCCGCAGTCAGTCCTGCGCGCAGCCATTACTTCGGCTTACCGCCGCCCGGAACCCGAAGTGGTGCCTATGCTGCTGGAGCAGGCGCGTCTGTCTGCACCGATGGCCGAAGCCACCCAGACCCTGGCCGCCTCGATTGCCGAAAAACTGCGCAATCAAAAGAGCGCCGGTGGCCGTGCCGGTATCGTGCAAGGCCTGCTGCAAGAGTTCTCGCTGTCGTCCCAGGAAGGCGTGGCGCTGATGTGCCTGGCCGAAGCGCTGCTGCGCATTCCGGACAAAGGCACCCGTGACGCCCTGATCCGCGACAAAATCAGCACCGGCAACTGGCACCCGCACTTGGGCAACAGCCCGTCGCTGTTCGTCAACGCTGCCACTTGGGGCCTGTTGCTGACCGGCAAACTGGTGTCGACGCACAACGAAGCAGGCCTGACCTCCTCCCTGAGCCGCATCATCGGCAAGAGCGGCGAGCCGATGATCCGCAAGGGCGTCGACATGGCCATGCGCCTGATGGGCGAGCAGTTTGTGACCGGCGAAACCATCGCTGAAGCGCTGGCCAACGCCACGCGCTTTGAAGCCAAGGGCTTCCGTTATTCCTACGACATGCTCGGCGAAGCCGCACTGACCGAACATGACGCGCAGAAGTACCTCGCCTCGTACGAACAAGCCATTCATTCGATCGGCAAAGCCTCCAACGGTCGTGGCATTTATGAAGGCCCGGGCATTTCGATCAAGTTGTCGGCCCTGCACCCGCGTTACAGCCGCGCCCAGTACGAACGCGTGATGGACGAGCTGTACCCGCGCCTGCTGTCGCTGACCCTACTGGCCAAGAAATATGACATCGGCCTCAACATCGACGCCGAAGAAGCTGACCGCCTGGAACTGTCCCTCGACCTGCTTGAGCGTCTGTGCTTTGAACCAGAGCTGAGCGGCTGGAACGGCATCGGTTTCGTCATCCAGGCTTACCAGAAGCGCTGCCCGTACGTGATCGACTACGTGATCGATCTGGCCCGCCGCAGCCGTCACCGCCTGATGATCCGCCTGGTGAAAGGCGCGTACTGGGACAGCGAAATCAAGCGCGCCCAAGTCGAAGGCCTGGAAGGCTACCCGGTGTACACACGCAAGGTGTACACCGACGTGTCCTACGTTGCCTGCGCGAAAAAACTGCTGGCCGTCCCCGAAGCAATCTACCCGCAGTTCGCCACGCACAACGCCCACACCTTGTCGGCCATTTACCACATCGCCGGTCAGAACTACTACCCTGGCCAGTACGAGTTCCAATGCCTGCACGGCATGGGTGAGCCGCTGTACGAACAAGTTGTAGGCAAGATTTCCGAAGGCAAGCTGAACCGTCCGTGCCGTGTGTACGCGCCGGTCGGCACCCACGAAACATTGCTGGCTTACCTGGTGCGTCGCCTGCTGGAAAACGGCGCGAACACCTCGTTTGTTAACCGCATTGCCGACCATTCGATCTCGATTCACCAGTTGGTGGCCGACCCTGTCAGCCAGATCGAGCAAATGGCCACGGCCGAAGGCAGCTTCGGCTTGCCGCATCCGCGCATTCCTTTGCCGCGTGACCTGTATGGCAGCGAACGCGCCAACTCCAGCGGTATCGACATGGCCAACGAACACCGCCTGGCGTCGTTGTCCTGTGCCCTGCTGGCCACCGCTCATAACGACTGGAAAGCCGCGCCGATCCTGGGTTGCACCTCCAGCACCCAAGTCCCGGCCGCCGTGCTCAACCCGGCCGACCTGCGTGATGTGGTCGGCTATGTGCAAGAAGCCACGGTTGAAGACGCAGACAACGCGATCCAGTGCGCGCTGAACGTCGCGCCGATCTGGCAGGCCACCCCGCCGACCGAACGTGCCGCCATCCTGGAACGCGCCGCCGACCAGATGGAAGCCGAGATCCAGCCGCTGATGGGCCTGCTGGCCCGCGAAGCTGGCAAGACCTACGCCAACGCCATTGCGGAAGTCCGCGAAGCGGTCGACTTCCTGCGCTACTACGCCGTACAGGCGCGCAATGACCTGACCAACGACGCCCACCGCCCGCTGGGCCCTGTGGTGTGCATCAGCCCGTGGAACTTCCCGCTGGCGATTTTCAGCGGCCAAGTGGCCGCAGCGCTGGCCGCCGGTAACCCGGTACTGGCCAAACCTGCCGAGCAAACACCGTTGGTGGCCGCCCAGGCCGTGCGTATCCTGCTGGAAGCCGGTATTCCAGAAGGCGTGTTGCAACTGCTGCCGGGCCGTGGCGAAACCGTGGGCGCGCGTCTGGTCGGTGACGACCGGGTCAAAGGCGTGATGTTCACCGGCTCCACCGAAGTCGCTCGCCTGCTGCAACGCAACATCGCCGGCCGTCTGGACGCTCAAGGTCGCCCGATCCCGCTGATCGCTGAAACCGGCGGCCAGAACGCAATGATCGTCGACTCCTCGGCCCTGACCGAACAAGTGGTCATTGACGTAGTGTCCTCGGCGTTCGACAGCGCCGGTCAGCGCTGCTCAGCACTGCGCGTGCTGTGCTTGCAGGAAGATTCGGCAGACCGCGTCATCGAAATGCTCAAAGGTGCCATGGCCGAATCGCGCATGGGCAACCCGGAGCGGTTGAGCGTGGACATTGGTCCGGTGATTGATGCCGAAGCCAAGGCCGGGATCGAGAAACACATCCAGGGCATGCGCGACAAAGGCCGCAACGTGTTCCAGATGGCCATTGCCGACATCGAAGAATCCAAGCGCGGCACCTTCGTGATGCCGACCCTGATCGAGCTGGAAAGCTTCGATGAACTGGAGCGCGAAATCTTCGGCCCGGTTCTGCACGTGGTGCGCTACAAGCGCAAAGACATCGACCAGTTGATCGCCCAGATCAACGCATCGGGCTACGGCCTGACCCTGGGTGTGCATACCCGCATCGACGAAACCATTGCCAAAGTGGTCAACAACGTCAACGCCGGTAACGTCTACGTCAACCGCAACATCGTCGGTGCCGTGGTCGGCGTGCAGCCGTTCGGCGGCGAAGGTTTGTCGGGTACCGGCCCGAAAGCCGGTGGCCCGCTGTACCTGTTCCGTCTGCTGTCGACTCGCCCAAGCGATGCCATCGAGCAATCGTTCGCCAAAGTCGACGCCATTAGCGCCCCAGACACCCAAGCCCGCGAGGCGCTGAGCAAGCCGCTCAACGCCCTGCAAGCCTGGGCACAAAGCAATCAGCAAGCGGCGCTGGCCGAGCTGTGCAGCGAATTCGCCGCCCACTCGCAAAGCGGCATCACCCGCCTGCTCAACGGCCCGACCGGCGAGCGCAACAGCTACGCCATCTTGCCGCGCGAATACGTGCTGTGCCTGGCCGACACTGAAGCTGACCTGCTGACCCAACTGGCTGGCGTCTTGGCTGTGGGCAGCTCGGCGGTACTGCCGGAAAGCGATCTGGGCAAAGCCCTGTTTGCCCGTCTGCCAAAAGAGGTGCAAGCGCGCATCAAGCGCGTAGCGGACTGGACCAAGGACGAGGTTGTTTTCGACGCAGTCCTGCACCACGGCGACAGCGACCAACTGCGCGAGGTGTGCCAGCAAGTGGCCAAACGTGCAGGCGCCATTGTCGGCGTGCAAGGGTTGTCCCAAGGCGAAACCAACATCGCCCTGGAACGCCTGGTGATCGAACGCGCACTGAGCGTCAACACCGCTGCTGCAGGCGGTAACGCGAGCTTGATGACCATCGGTTAAACGCCGAGCTACAAAAAACCGGGCACCTGTGCGGGTGCCCGGTTTTTTTTGTGCGCCAAAAACGCCGACGCTATGTATTGAAACTAGACACCCACCGCTCAGAAAACATCAGGGAACAGGATGTAAGCAGCTAAAAGCCATAACCCCCATACGAAACCACCCACTCCGACCCACACACCATTGGCAAACGTTAAGGTCGAATTGGATTGAGCGGCAGGGTCATGCTCCAAAAAATTAATCGCGCGCTGAGCGCCCACCAACAAAAAACCCAACACGCCCATCAGGAGCAGGCTGATAACAATAACCCACGGCGCCCAGAACTCGTCGATAGGCATGAAAGCAAAAAAAACGGAAACCACCCAGACCGTAAAAATCAAGATCCCACGCGCTACAGGAAACCAACGATAAGTACGGCCCGACTCAGACAGCGCCTTCTGAACCTTCCCGAACAGGGAAAAAATCATAATAACGCCAGCCAGCGCGCGTACCCCCGGCCACACTTTCACCCCTGTCGCCTTCCGATACAGCTTCCAGTTTTCAAAAAACCAGACAATTAAATAGCAACCCATTGTCATGAAATAAAGCAGCAAGAATTTTCTGATCGACACTACATAGAATGTTTGTTTTTTAACCTCTGGGGTCGGTCTTGGATGAGCACAAAGGTCGTCGCTTATCGCGGAGGAAGACATTTAAACCTCAATAGCTAATGAAATTAAAAAACGCATAAACCCGAAACCTTCAGGTAGTCCGGCCCATGGCGCTATCGCGTATCGCCACTCAACAAATTGATCGCCCGCTGAGCCCCCATAAACAGATAGCCGCTAATGGCAATCAAAACAGCCTCGGCCACATAGACGCACACCATGCCCAACGGCCGATCAGGGAAGGTGAACAGCAGCACCGAGAGCATCACCAGCAGCATGATCAATAACGCCCGGCTTTCGGGGTACCAGCGATGAGGTTGCTGCGCTCTGTCCAGAGCGTTTTGGACTTTGTCGAACAGCTCCAGGACAAAAAAAGGCCAGAGCAGGCCGCGTATCACCGGTGTAATCGCAGCACCGGAGTGGGCTTTGTAAAAGGCCCAGTTGCGGTAAGACCAATAGAACAAGTAACAACCGCATGTCAGTACATACAGCAGCAGGAAGTGCGGAATTGCCACGGTGTACAACGCACCGGGCCTGTCATCAGTCGCAATTGTGGGCTTCATGACGTGTCCATGGCTAAACAGAGCCGTGAGTAGACACAATTTGCCTAACATTAAAATGCAGGCCGGCTCCATTTCTCTTGTAAGAAAAAGCCATTTCCTCCGTCACTCAACAGAGACAAGGCGGCAATGGACTACAGAACACTTCGCAGCACGTGTTTCATCCACGGCCAAGCAACCCTGAAAAGCTTTTTGACAGCGCGCCAATAACGCAGGTTAGAATCGCTGGCACGTAGCCTGCATGGGTACGCCCTGTCTTTTCTGTTTTTTATGGAGTACTGCCTTTGAATGCGACGACCATCAACAGCCTTTTCTTGATCGGCGCGTTGCTGGTAGGCGCAAGTATTCTGGTCAGTTCTTTGTCTTCACGCCTGGGCATCCCGATTCTGGTGATTATCCTGGCCGTGGGCATGGCCGCCGGTGTCGATGGCGGCGGTATTATTTTTGACAACTACCCTACCGCCTATCTGGTGGGCAACCTCGCCCTGGCGGTGATTTTGCTCGACGGCGGCTTGCGCACGCGGGTCTCCAGTTTCCGCGTGGCGTTATGGCCTGCCCTCTCGCTGGCCACCGTGGGGGTGATGATCACCACCGGGCTGACCGGCCTGGTGGCGGCCTGGCTGTTTAATCTCAATTTGATTCAGGGCCTGTTGATCGGCGCGATTGTTGGCTCCACCGATGCCGCGGCGGTGTTCTCGCTGCTGGGCGGCAAGGGCTTGAACGAACGGGTCTCGGCCAGCCTTGAGATCGAATCCGGGAGCAACGACCCGATGGCGGTGTTCCTCACCGTCACTTTGATCGACATGCTCGCCAGTGGCGAAACCACGCTGCATGCCAGCCTGCTCCTGGATTTGCTGCGCGAGTTCGGCATCGGCGCCATTGTCGGCCTGGCCGGTGGCTGGCTGATGCTGCAAATGGTTAACCGCATCCACTTGGCCAACGGCCTGTACCCGATTCTGGTGATCGCTGGCGGGCTGGTGGTGTTTGCCTTGACCAACGCCCTGCACGGCAGCGGCTTTTTGGCGGTGTACCTGTGCGGTCTGGTGCTGGGCAACAGCCCGATCCGCAGCCGCCACGGCATTTTGCACATGCTTGACGGCATGGCCTGGCTGGCGCAAATCGGCATGTTCCTGGTGCTGGGCCTGCTGGTCACGCCACACGACCTGCTGCCTATCGCGGTGCCCGCGCTGCTTCTGGCCCTGTGGATGATTCTGTTCTCCCGCCCGCTGTCGGTATTCGTCGGCCTGCTGCCCTTCAAGGCCTTCCACGGGCGCGAAAAAGCCTTTATTTCGTGGGTCGGCCTGCGCGGCGCGGTGCCGATTATTCTGGCGGTGTTCCCGCTGATGGCTGGCTTGCCGAACGCGCAGCTGTATTTCAACCTCGCCTTCTTTATCGTGCTGGTGTCCCTTTTGGTGCAGGGCACAAGCCTGCCGTGGGTCGCCAAGCTGCTCAAGGTCACCGTACCGCCAGACCTCGCGCCTATCTCTCGCTCGGCCCTGGAAGTACACGTGACCAGCGAGTGGGAGCTGTTCGTTTATCGGCTTGACGCACAAAACTGGTGCATCGGCGCAGCCCTGCGCGAACTGAAAATGCCCGAAGGCACGCGTATCGCCGCCTTGTTCCGCGACCAGACGTTGCTCCACCCGTCGGGTAGCACCACGCTGGAAATCGGCGATTTACTCTGTGTGATCGGTCATGAACACAACTTGCCAGCCTTGGGCAAACTGTTCAGCCAGCCACCAACTCGCGGGCTGGACCTGCGCTTTTTCGGCGACTTTGTACTCGAAGGCGATGCCCAGCTGGGCGCCGTCTCGGCACTTTACGGCCTGAAGCTCGATGGCATCAGCCCGGACACTCCGCTCAGCAGCTTTATTGCGCAAAAAGTCGGCGGCGCGCCGGTTGTCGGCGACCAGGTCGAGTGGAACAACACCATCTGGACCGTCGCGGTCATGGACGGGAACAAGATAGGCAAAGTGGGCGTCAGATTCCCCGAAGGAAGTGCCCCGGGACCGGGGTTGTTCCTCTAAACTCCAAATTTCCTACGCTTGCTTGACCGGATTCTATGCCAACTCTGCGCACGTTCTTCGCAACAGTCCTGCTCGGCCTGAGCCTTTCCGTTGGCCCGGTTTACGCGGGTGATCCGCCTTCGGCCGAGGCCGTGCAGCTCAGCCTGGACAAAATAGCCGACCGTAAGCTGCCCGACGCCGATCAAAAAGCCTTGCAGACGGTGCTCGAGCAAACCTTGAGCTTTCTGGCCAACAAAAGCGACTACGAACAGCGCCTGATCGAGGTCAAAGACCAGCTCCACAGTGCCCCGCGCCAAACCATCGATAACCAGCGTGAACTGGCCCGCCTCAAGGCCAGCAAAGTGGTGCCCATCGAGCAGCGCTACGCCACGCTGTCAGTGCAGCAACTGGAACAAATGCTTGCCGATCGCACCACCGAGCAAGGTGAGCTGCAAAAAGCCCTGGCCAGCGCCAACACCCAGAGCATCGCCGCCCAGACCCGCCCCGAGCGCGCCCAGGCCGAAATCAGCAACAGCCAGACCCGCATTCAGCAGATCGGCAGCATCCTCAAAGTCGGCCGCGACAACGGCAAAGTGCTCACCGCCGATCAACGCAACCAGCTCAGCGCCGAATCGGCAGCGCTCACCGCGCTGATCGCGCTGCGCCGTCAGGAACTGGCTGGCAACAGCCAATTGCAAGACCTGAGCGGCAGCCAGCACGACCTGCTGCTGGAAAAAACCACGCGCCAGGACCAGGAAATCCAGGACCTGCAGACCCTGATCAACAAGAAGCGTCTGGCCCAATCGCAACAGACCGTGACCGAACAATCGATTGAGGCGCAAAAGTCTGGCAGCAGCAGCTTGCTGGCCACCGAAAGCGCGACCAACCTCAGGCTCTCCGATTACCTGTTGCGCAGCACGGACCGCCTCAACGTGGTCACCCAGCAGAACCTTGAAACCAAGCAGCAACTGGATAACGTCACCCAAAGCGACCAGGCGCTGGATGAGCAAATCAACGTCCTGCGGGGCAGCTTGCTGCTGTCCAAAATCCTCTATCAGCAGAAACAAGCGCTGCCGCGCCTGCAAAAGATGGACAAAAACCTGGCCGATGAAATCGCCGATATCCGCTTGTACCAATTTGAGATCAACCAACAGCGCGAGCTGATCAGCAACCCGATTGCCTACGTCGACAACCTGCTGTCGACCCAGCCCGCCGACCAGGTGACACCGCAACTGCGCAAAACCCTGCTCGAACTGGTCAACACCCGCAGCGACCTGTTGGACCGCTTGAACCGCGAACTCAGCTCGCTGCTCAGCGAATCGATCAACCTGCAACTGAACCAGAAGCAACTGCTCAGCACCGCGCAGGGCTTGCGGGCGACGCTGGATGAGCAGATGTTCTGGATCCCCAGCAACAAGCCGCTGGATCTGGACTGGCTGGAATCGGCCCCGCGCCACCTCAAGCAACAACTCGTCACCTTGCCGTGGGGTTCAAGCGTCACCGAGCTGGCAGAAGGCCTGATCCAGCGGCCGCTGCTGTTTTTGCCGTTTGTGCTGGTGATGATCGCCCTGCTGTGGAAGCGCCGCTACCTGTACAACAAGCTCAACGATATCCATAAGGACATTGGCCACTTCAAGCGCGACAGCCAGTGGCACACGCCGCTGGCGATCCTCATCAACATCTTGCTGGCGATGCCGGTTTCACTGGCCCTGGCCCTGTGCGGGTACGCCTTGCAAACCGATGCCCGCGGCATGAACACCAACACTGGTGCGGCCTTGATGCAAATGGCCGAAGCCTGGCTGGTGTTCTACACCGCGTACCGGATTCTGGCGCCGGGCGGCGTGGCCGAATTGCATTTTCGCTGGGAGAAACCGCTGGTTGCCTTCCTGCAAAACTGGATCCGCAGACTCGGCCTGGTGGTGCTGGCACTGGTGGCCGTGGTCGCCTTTGCCGAACAGCAACCGGCGGCGCTGGCCGACGACGTGCTGGGTATCCTCGTGGTGTTGACGTGCTACGCCACCATGGCGTGGCTGCTGTGCCGCCTGATCCTCAACGACCAGACCGAGAAAAAAGCCTACCGCGTGCGCAAGCTGCTCGGTTTCGCCTTCGCCCTGCTGCCCCTCGCGCTGTTTGTGGCGGTGTGTTTTGGCTACTACTACACCGCGCTCAAACTCAGCGACCGACTTATTAACACCCTGTACCTGCTGATGCTCTGGCTGGTGGTTGAAGCTACCTTTGTGCGCGGCCTCTCGGTCGCGGCACGGCGGCTGGCCTACCAGCGGGCTTTGGCCAAGCGCCAGGCGGCCAAGGAAGCCGGGGAAGGCAACGACGCCATCGTTGAAGAGCCGACACTGGACATCGAACAGGTCAACCAGCAATCGCTGCGCCTGATTCGTCTGGCCTTGCTCGCGGCCTTTATCGGGGTGCTGTATTGGGTCTGGGCCGACTTGATTTCGGTCTTTTCCTACCTCGACAACATCACCCTGTACGAATACACCAGCGGTACAGGCGCCAACATGAGCATGGTGCCCATCAGCATTGGTGACGTGCTGGGCGCGTTGATCATCGTCGGCATCAGCATTGCCCTGGCGCGTAACCTGCCCGGTCTGCTGGAAGTGCTGGTGCTGTCACGGTTAGACCTGGCGCAAGGCAGCGCCTACGCCACCACCACGCTGCTGACCTACGTGATCATCGGCGTCGGCTTTGTCGCCACGCTCTCAACCCTGGGCGTGAGCTGGGACAAGCTGCAATGGCTGGTGGCGGCCCTCTCGGTGGGCCTGGGCTTCGGGATGCAGGAGATCTTCGCCAACTTTATCTCCGGCATCATGATCCTCTTCGAGCGCCCGGTGCGCATTGGCGACACCATCACCATCGGCAACCTGTCGGGTACCGTGAGCAAGATCCGCATCCGCGCGACCACCATCACCGACTTCGACCGCAAAGACATCATTGTCCCGAACAAGACCTTCATCACCGGGCAATTGATCAACTGGTCGCTGACCGACACCATCACCCGCGTGACCCTCAAGCTGGGCGTTGATTACGGCTCTGACCTGGACCTGGTCAAGAGCCTGCTGCTCAAGGCCGCGCAAGAAAACCCCCGCGTGCTCAAAGAGCCCGAGCCGCATGTGTACTTCTTGAGCTTCGGGCAAAGCACGCTGGACCACGAACTGCGCATGCACGTGCGTGACCTGGGCGACCGCAACCCGGTGATCGACGAAGTGAACCGCTTTATCAACCGCGAGTTCAAAGCACACAACATCAACATCTCGTTCCAGCAGATGGAGGTGTACCTCAAGAACACCAGCAACCAGGAATACAAACTGGTGCCCATGGACCTGCCAACGCCGGAACAAAAGCCCCTGCCGGGTAAGCCCGACTAGCAGGACGCCTAAACGTCTGTAGGAGCGAGCTCGCCTCGCGATCTTTTGATCTTTAAAAGATCGCGAGGCAAGCTCGCTCCTACACAGGGTGTTTACCCTCACATTTTGCTGGAGACGGCCATTGAAAGCCCTCGACGAACTGACCTTTGACAACCGTTTCGCCCGCCTGGGTGACGCGTTTTCAACCCACGTGCTGCCCGACCCTCTCGACGCACCACGGCTGGTGGTCGCCAGCGATGCGGCAATGGCCTTGCTCGACCTGGACCCGGCCGTGGCCCACGACCCGGTGTTTGCCCAACTGTTTGGCGGCCATACCTTATGGGCCGATGCCGAGCCACGGGCGATGATCTATTCCGGCCACCAGTTCGGCTCGTACAACCCGCAACTGGGCGATGGCCGCGGGCTGTTGCTGGGCGAGGTCTACAACCAGGCGGGCGAGCATTGGGACCTGCACCTCAAAGGAGCCGGCATGACGCCCTACTCGCGCATGGGCGATGGCCGTGCGGTGCTGCGCTCATCGATCCGCGAGTTTCTCGCCAGCGAAGCCCTGCACGCGCTGGGTATTCCCACCAGTCGCGCCCTGTGCGTGATCGGCTCCGACACCCCGGTGTGGCGTGAAAAACAGGAACGCGGCGCCATGGTGCTGCGCCTGGCGCACAGCCATATCCGCTTCGGGCACTTTGAATACTTTTACTACACCAAACGCCCAGAACAACAAAAGCAACTGGCCGACCACGTGCTGACCCTGCACTACCCTGAATGCCTGGAGCAGCCGGAGCCCCATCTGGCGATGTTCCGCGAAATCGTCGAGCGCAACGCTGAACTGATCGCCAAATGGCAGGCCTACGGTTTTTGTCACGGGGTGATGAACACCGACAACATGTCGATTCTGGGCATTACCTTCGACTTCGGCCCGTTCGCCTTCCTCGAAGACTTCGACGCGCAGTTCATCTGCAACCACTCCGACCACCAGGGGCGCTACTCCTTCAGCAACCAGGTGCCCATCGGCCAGTGGAACCTCAGCGCCCTGGCCCAGGCACTGACACCGTTTATCAGCGTTGACGCCCTGCGTGAAACATTGGGCTTGTTCTTGCCGCTGTACCAGGCGCACTACCTCGACCTGATGCGCCGCCGCCTGGGCCTGACCACCGCCGAAGACGGTGATCAAAAACTGATCGAAGACCTGCTGCAACGCATGCAAGGCAGCGCCATCGACTACACCCTGTTCTTCCGCCGCCTGGGCGACGAACCGGCAGAACACGCGGTTGCCCGCTTGCGCGACGACTTTATCGACCTCAAGGGCTTTGACGAATGGGCCGCGCAATACCTCGCCCGCGTGGCCCGCGACGGCGAGCCAGACCAACAGCAACGCCGCGAGCGCATGCACGCGGTCAACCCGCTGTACATCCTGCGCAACTACCTGGCACAAAAAGCCATCGACGCTGCCGAGGCCGGTGATTACAGCGAAGTACGGCGCTTGCACAGCGTCCTGACCCAACCGTTCACCGAACAACCGGGCATGCAACCCTACGCCGAACGTCCGCCCGAGTGGGGCAAGCATCTAGAGATCAGTTGCTCCTCTTAAAACGCCCACAACCGTGTAGGAGCGAGCTCGTCTCGCGATCTTTTGATCTTTAAAAGATCGCGAGGCAAGCTCGCTCCTACAGATAGGTGGCGTACTGGCGGGCCTGTAACGCTACGCCAAACGACTGGCAAGCGTTAACTCTCAAAACGTCCACACCCCCTGTAGGAGCGAGCTTGCTCGCGATCTTTTGATCTTAAAAAAGTCGCGAGACCTGCACGATTTGGGCGAATAACCCTGCACAAGGGCAGAATCAATCCCCAGCAGCGAGTTCCAAATTAAAAAACGCAGGCCCGTCCTTACTAAAGTCAATACCAGCAGCAATAACAATACCGGCAAGTGACATCAAACCGGCCTCTTGCGAACCATAAAGAATCAGCACGAGAGCATTGGCACTGAACCATAACAAGCAGAACACCAGCATACTCTTGCCGTAATTTGCCTGCCTATCCATGTACTTAGTCATATACGTTTGATCTCCCACGCTCGCCTCAAGCCGCACATCACAAGCAGCACAATTAACGCACTGACCTTTCGCCAAGTCATGAACACGCTGATGATTAAATTTCTGCTCAGCGGCACACCCAACACACTTAAATGTGAACTCCGCACACTCCTGCAACAGCGGATCATCCTTTCCTTCGACAGCGGCCATTATTTGCCAACCTTTTATTCGTTATTTATTTTCAAGACGCCACAACCCGCGATAGCGACGTTTAATCTCAGGCTGCCTTCGCTTTTTTAGTGATACCGACACTTCAGGCTCATTTCTCTCGCGTACTTTTTTAGAAAAAAATCAGACACCCGTATTACGCAGGCAAGAAGACTGACCCCATTAGCTCACTTAAAGCCCACAACCGAAAAATGAGGACGGAGAGGAAATACATACTTATTTGAATAGTATTTATAATCGTTCACGAGCGCTCTGTCTTGCACGTTGATTCAACGGGACCGAGCTGTATAGCGACATCAATAGTGACGGGATTACTGTTATTTAACGCGTATGAAATCAATAGCCCGACACTGGTCATCACAACAGATATTTGTGTATTAACAAACAGGGCAACCATCAAAGAAACCGAGAACCACACTGTCGCAAAAGGAATAATAAATCCTCCGCTACCGCTGAGGCTTTTATGAACGTTTCTCAAATCTGCTTGATCATAGGGCCCCGCCTTAACAGACACTTGACAAAGAGGGCACTTTATAGAGTTATCATTCGCCAATAAAAAAGATTCTTCTAGGCTTATGTTGATCTGCCGTTTACACGCACAACATTTGAAGTCCGCATAGCTAAACTTCAGCAACTCTGTTTCTGGCTCTTGATCTACTTGCCGGGTCATTATTCAGCCCTGCCCAACTGGATTTTCTGGCTCTAAATCAAGCCGCACAAATGAAACATCCTTCAACGCTGGCACGGCAGACACCAACACTAAAAAGGTGAGAAAAGAGCTCAAAAAGGCCAAGCCGCTTCCCCATTGCAACAGGACCCATATGTTGAGCAACGGCAAGCCAACTGTTAAACAACCAAACATTAAAATCCGCCGTCTATTCTTGCTTTTTACCGCGACCAACTTGGCCAGATCATGTTCTTTGAACACCAAGCCATGCGAACACTGCGGGCATGCCACCTTACCGGACTCCATAAAAGAATCTACCTGCTCAGTCGTTAGCTCAAAATCGTTCTTACAGTGTGCACAGCGAAAATGGGCTTCCTGAGACATTGCCATTAACAACTCCTTTATTTGGACACGCATAAATAATTGCCAGACTGAACGCTCAAGTCTGAGCATCTTCTTTAGAACAGTGAAAGAGGCTTAAACAACAGGCGTAGGAGAATAGAGGGATAGCGCGTGAAGTAATGTCGGCCCTAAGATAAACATACGTAAGATTTTTCGTTTATTTATCGAGTTCTTAATAGCGCCACTCATAGGTATGAGCCCAGCTTTGCGCACTCTTTTAGCACTGCGAGAGACGTATTCGTCTGAAGTCAGGGAAGCGGCCTACCTATCAGCCGATTGACCCTCTGTGCGCCAGCCCCTATCCTCGCCGACGTCACGACACATTCGTGACCGGATTTGACGGTCCGCATCATAAAAGAAGAATCAGCGATCTCAATCGCTGTGTTCACGCCTGTCTGTGCTCGATTAAATCGTGTTATGGCAGCTGTGCGTGGGGCACTCTCGAGTGCGCCGGGTTTCTTCTTTTAACCGGTCCGTCAACCCGCGCACAGTTGCCACCCAATTCGTTTGACGGCGAACGGCGGTAACTCCAAACCCTAAAAGGAGTAACACCATGCCATGTTTCACTCAAACACCAACCCCATTCGGCCACAGCCTGACCGGCGATTGCCTGTTCAGCGTTAACGCCGGTATCCCCATCAAGCTCGCGCTGGAACTGGCAGCCCAATTACTCAGCAGCGCCACGGTTCTCTGTGCCGAAAGCCAGGTCGCCAGCCCTCAAACCAGCCACAGCCTGACGTTTGCCAGCTTGCAACTGGTGGAAATGAGCAAAGGCCTGGTGGATGCCACGCTGGACGGCGTATTGCAGGCCGACACCCTCAAATAAACATCTCTACCGGCACTTTAAAGTGATCTGCCAGCCAGCGAATTTGCCGCACGTTGAGCTGACGCTTGCCGCTGAGGATTTCGGATACCACCGACTGCGTGCCCACGCCCGGCAGATCACTCTGGTTCAGCCCATGCTCTTGCATCACTGAGCGCAGCACATCAACACCACTGACCTTGGGCATCGGCCGATGCTCAAGACAGCCCAGGCACATTGTGAGCAGATACGTCACAGCCAGTGGCGGGCGGGGGCAACATCTGCTGAACTGCACCTCTACGCGACGTGCTCATTTTTGCAGGAGCGCGCCACAGCAATTTCCGGAGTGTTTGAAATGACTGACCCGCTGCTTATCCCCTGCCCTCACTGCAACGGCCTTAACCGTATCCCCGCCGCGCGCGTGGGCGAGCACCCCAAGTGTGGGCGCTGCAAGAATGAGGTGCTGATCGCCAAGCCTTTCGATCTGAAACAAACCGATTACGCCAGCCAGATCAAAGGTGATCTGCCGCTGCTGGTGGATGTGTGGGCTGAATGGTGTGGGCCGTGCAAGGCTTTTGCGCCGGTGTTTGAACAGGCGGCCAGCCAATTGGTGGGGGTGTGCCGGTTGGCCAAGCTCGACAGCGATGCCAACCAGCAACTGTCAGGGCAACTGGGCATTCGCTCGATTCCGAGCCTGATCCTGTACAAAAACGGCCAGGAAGTCGCCCGTCAAAGCGGCGCCTTCCCGTTGCAACAGCTCAAGGCCTGGCTGCAAAGCCACGGCGTGCGTGCTTAAGCGTTTTGGTCCAGGTAATCGTGTAGCTCAACAAATTGCTGGGTCAGCTTGTGCCGTGGTTCGAAATACACCAGCGGCTGGCTGGCCTGATGCGACTCGCGCATTTTGACTGAGCTGGTGAGGTACACCGGCAGCACGGGCAAGCCTTCGGCAATCAACTCATCGAGCATTTGCTGGGGCAGGCTGGCGCGGGCCTGGAACTGGTTGACCACAATGCCTTCAACCAGCAGGTCTTCGTTGTGGTCCTCTTTTAGCTCTTCAATTTCGCTCAGCAGGCCATACAACGCCTGACGCGAAAAGCTGTCGCAGTCGAAGGGGATCAATACACGATCGCAGGCGATCAATGCCGATACCGCATAAAAGTTCAACGCAGGCGGTGTGTCGATGTAAATGCGGTCGTAGTCTTCAGCCAAGTCATCCAGCAGCTTTTTGAGCTTGTTGATCTTGTGCTTGGCCTCAAGCTTGGGCTGCAAGTCTGCCAGTTCGGGCGTGGCGGTAATGATGTGCAGGTTGTCGAACGGTGTTTCGTAAATATCGACCCGATTCTTCTTCGACCCCACGCCCGCAGACAGGCTTTGCTTGAAGAACTCGGCGATACCCATCGGGATGTCATCACCTGTCAGCCCGGTGAGGTATTGAGTGGAGTTGGCCTGAGCATCCAGATCGACCAACAGAGTGCGATACCCCTCGCTGGCACTGACGGCCGCCAGGTTACAAGCGATGCTGGACTTGCCCACACCACCTTTTTGGTTGAACACCACGCGACGCATTTCAAAACCTCCGTGTATCAATAAGTGCCCGAGTGTAGATGCCCTGAGAACAACTTCGCTACCTCGCAGAGAAAAGAGCTACAACCAAAGCAGATTTATCCCTATATACGCCGGAACAGACCTATTTTTTCAAAGTCATACAGGCGCCCATAGTTTAGTGATTACAAAAAGATAGCTATTTCGTCCGATAAGCCAAAAAAACTGGCACAAAAATGTAAGCGATATTTGCTACGAACCAACAGCACCGGGATAATGCGGCACTTTGTTACTAGTGCCGCATTGACCGCTGCCTACCTTCGCATCAAGGAAGCCCGCAAGGGCGGGATAAACCTCCAGTGATCAACTTCAATATTGCCGCTTGGCGAGCCTGGGCTCCGGGCCTCGACAGCGTGGCCGATTGGCAGGCCTGGAGCCAGCACCCCCACGTTATCGCCGCCAGCGATGCCAGCCCCGACGTGTCGTTTTTACCGGCCATGCAACGCCGCCGGCTCAGTCGCCTGGCGCGCATGGCATTCAGTGTCGGCTGGCCTTTGGCTGAAGGTCATGAGGCGCTGCCACTGGTGTTTGTTTCGCGCCACGGCGAAACCCCGCGCACCTTTGACATGCTGAACGAGCTCGCAGCCAGGCAGCCCTTGTCACCCACCCAGTTCAGCCTCTCGGTACACAATGCGGTCATTGGCCTGTGGTCGATCATGCGCGGCGAAACCAGCGAAATGACCGCCCTCGCGGCCGCCGGTGACGGCCTCGAACATGGCCTGATTGAAGCCTGTGCGCTGCTCAATGACGGCGCGCCCGCCGTGCTGCTGGTGATCACTGAAGAACTACCACCCGAGGCTTACCGGCCCTGGGTTGACGACGTGCCCTTTGCCTATGCCGCAGGCCTGCTGCTGACACCCGGTGAGCAGTGGCACCTGTCGTTGTCCAGCCGACCTGCTGATGTCGCCCAAACCCCGTGGCCCCATGCTTTGCAATTGTTACAGCACCTGCTCAGCGGCCAGACGTCGTTTCAACACGCCTGGGAAAACCGGCTCTGGCAGTGGCAACGTACGTCGTGAAAACCGCTAATGCTTACTACTGGCGCCTGCTGGCCACGGCCATCAGCTTCGTGCTGTTCGGGTTTGGGTGCCTGTGCCTGCGGCTGGTCATTTTCCCGCTGCTCAGTTGCTTGCCAGGCGACGCCCTGCGCCAGCGCGAGCGCGCGCGTTACACCGTCAGCCGACTGTTCTGGCTGTTTATCCGCTTTATGGCCCGCCTGGGTGTACTGACCTATGACGTGCAAGGTGCCGAGCGCCTCGGGCGCCCCGGCCAAATGATCATTGCCAACCATCCCTCGCTGATTGATGTGGTGTTTCTGATCGGGCTGGTGCGCAACGCCAATTGCGTGGTCAAGCAAAGCCTTTGGCAGAATCCGTTCACCCGCAGCCCCGTACGCGCCACGCAATACATCAGCAACGACGGCAGCATTGACATGCTCGACAAGGCCGCAGAGGCCCTGCAACAAGGCCAGACGCTGATTATCTTCCCGGAGGGCACCCGCACCCCGCCAGGCCAGATGCCGGCCTTTCATCGGGGGGCCGCCGCCATCGCCTTGCGCGGTGCGAAAATCCTGACCCCAGTGGTAATCAAGGTCAGCCCCACCACGCTGACCAAAGCCGAGCCGTGGTACCGCATCCCCAAACGCCGCGTGCACTTCAGTTTTTGTGTCGGGGCCGATATAGATCCAAATGCCTTTGCAGCAGCAGGCCCACCGCCCAAGGCTTCGCGCCTGCTTAACGACTTCGTGCATGACTACTTTATTAAGGAGCTCGCCACAGATGAGCGATCTACACAATGAAATCAAACAGCTGATCATCGACGCCCTGGGCCTTGAAGACATCAGCATCAGCGACATTGGCGATGACCAAACCCTGTTTGGCGAAGGCCTGGGGCTGGACTCGGTCGACGCCCTGGAGCTGGGCCTGGCGATCCAAAAAACCTATGGCATCAAAATAGATGCCGACGCCAAAGACACCCGTGACCACTTTTCCAACGTGACCAGCCTTGCGGCTTTTGTCACAGCCAAACAGGCTGCCTGAGACCGAACCATGCAAACCCGTGAAGACATTTTCAACATCCTGCGCGACGCCTTGGTCGAACTCTTCGAACTGGAGCCCGAACGCGTCACGATGGAGGCCAATTTGTATCAGGACCTGGAAATCGACAGTATCGACGCGGTCGACCTGATCGATCACATCAAGCGCAAAACCGGCAAAAAAATTGCCGCCGAAGCCTTCAAATCGGTGCGCACCGTCAATGATGTGGTTGAAGCGGTTTACCACTTGGTGCAACCGCACGCATGAGCCGAATGATCGGCCTGGGCCTGCTGCTGGCGGGCCTGCTGTACCCCTTTGCGGTGCACTTCGGCATGGCCCACTTTGCTCCGTGGCAGTTTGCGCTGCTGCTCGGCGGCCTGTGGCTGGCACGGGTACTAACCGGTGAACGACGCCCCGGCAGCCTGTGGATCGCCGGGGTCGCGCTGGTGTTTTGTGCGCTGCTGGCGCTGTTTAACAGCCCGGCCCTGCTGCGCTGGTACCCCGTACTGATCAGCAGCCTGATGCTCAGCCTGTTTGGCCTGAGCCTCAAGTTCGGCCCGCCGATGGTCGAGCGTCTGGCCCGGCTGCGTGAGCCGGTACTCCCCGACAGCGCGATTCGTTATACGCGCCAGGTCACCCAGGTCTGGTGCCTGTTTTTTATGCTCAACGGCCTGATCGCGGCCAGCCTCACACTGTGGGCGCCGCAGAGCTGGTGGACGTTGTACAACGGCTTGATCGCCTACGGGCTGATGGGGCTGCTGTTTGCCATTGAATGGCTGATACGACAAAAGGTAAGAGGCCAGGCATGAAGTGGATAAAACTTGAGCAACTGTTGCTTGAGGGCGATGCCCGTCGCACCGTCAGCGTTGAACCAACGCTCACCCATCACACTCTCTGCGCGCAGGCCCTGAGCCTGGCGGGCGGGTTGCAGCAACGTGGCGTGCGACGCATGGCCGTGCACCTGGACGACGCGGGTGAATTGGCCATCGCGCTGCTGGGCGCCTGGCGCGCCGGGGTCAGCGTGTTATTGCCCGCAGACCTGCAAGCCCACACACGTGAGCGCTGGGCCAGCCACGTTGATCTGTGGCTGACCGCCAGCACCGAGCTGCACGCTTTGTATGGCGCCCCACTGGCCCCTGCCGAGCTGGATCTGGACGCGTGCCAGCTAAGCCTGTGTACGTCAGGCTCCAGCGGCGAACCCAAGCGTATCGACAAAAGCCTGCGGCAAATGGCCAATGAAGTAGAAACCCTCGAACACCTGTGGGGCCATGAACTGGGCGATGCATGCATCATCGCCAGCGTGGCCGCGCAGCATATCTACGGGCTGTTGTTCCGCGTGTTGTGGCCGCTGTGTGCGGGCCGGGTTTTTACTCGCCAGCAACTGGCGTTCCCCGAAGACATGCAGCGCGCCAGCCGCGAACACACGGCATTTGCCTGGGTGGCCAGCCCCGCCCTGCTCAAACGCATGGCCGACAACCTCGACTGGCCGGCCTTGAGCCAGGTGCGCCGGGTGTTTTCTTCGGGCGGGGCATTACCTGCCGAGGCGGCTCATGCGCTGGAGCAGCGCCTGGGCCAATGGCCAACCGAGATTTTTGGCAGTTCAGAAACCGGCGGCATTGCATGGCGCCAAGGTCCAACCTTGTGGCAGCCGTTTGCCGGGGTTCACCTGAGCCAGAGTGAGGACGGCGCACTGCGCATCGCCTCGCCGTACCTGATGGCAGGCCATGTCGAGCAAACGGCCGATGCCGCGCGCATTGAAGCCGACGGGCGCTTTGAACTGCTGGGGCGTCTGGACCGCATCGTCAAACTCGAAGAAAAACGCATCTCGCTGCCCCAACTGGAAAACGCCTTGAGCACCCACCCATGGGTTGCGGAAGCACGCCTGGGCGTGGTCAATGAAAACCGCGCCTCGCTGGGCGCTTTGCTGGTGCTCAGCGACAGCGGGCTGTTTGCCCTGCGTGAACACGGCCGCCGAGCCCTCACCCAAGCCCTGCGCCAGCACCTTGGGCCCTATTGCGAAGCCCTGGCATTACCGCGCCGCTGGCGGTTGCTGCGGCAAATGCCGCTCACCAGCCAAGGCAAGTTGCCGCAAGCGCAGGTCGATGCGTTGCTGCTGGCGCCCCGGCCCACCCTGCCTGAAGTGCTCAGCCAACACCCCGGCGATGACGGCTGGACACTCACCCTGTCGATCCCGCCTGACCTTGCGTACTTCAGCGGGCACTTCCCCAAAACTCCGGTGCTGCCCGGCGTGGTGCAAGTGGACTGGGCCATCAACCTGGGCCAGCAACTGCTCGACCTGCCGCCCCGCTTTGCCGGGATGGAAGTGCTCAAGTTCCAGCAACTGGTGCGCCCCGGCGATGAAATCGAGTTGACCCTGCGCTTTGATCGCGAACGCAGCAAATTGCACTTTGCCTACCGCAATGCCAACGCCGCCTGCTCCAGTGGCCGTATTGTGCTGGAGGCCGCCTGTGCATAAATTGATCTGTGAATGCGGTGGGAGCGGGCTTGCTCGCGATTGCATCAACGCGCCGCTTCAGAAAACCCGCAGCGCCTGTATCGCGAGCAAGCC
>NZ_JASCPQ010000072.1:0-29693 GCF_029959305.1 Pseudomonas sp. PS01297 | reverse complement strand
AGCTTGCCTCGCGATCTTTCGATCGTGTAAAAGATCGCGAGGCAAGCTCGCTCCTACAGATTTGTGTGGCTTAGCCGAAGAAGTAGCGCTGGTTCATGGCGGCCACGTCGATGGGTTTGCACGTGGCGTGTACGCCGTCGACCTTGACCTCGAAGGTTTCCGGGTTCACTTCAATTTTTGGCGTCTGGTCGTTACGCACCAGGTCTTTTTTGGAGATGGTGCGGCAGTTGCGAATGGCCATGACCTGGCGGTCCAGCCCGGCTTTTTCTTTTACCCCGTCCTCCAGCGCGGCTTGCGACACAAAGGTCACGCAAGTGTCCTGCAGGGTTTTGCCGAAGGCGCCGAACATGGGGCGGTAGTACACCGGTTGCGGCGTGGGCAGGGAGGCGTTCGGGTCGCCCATGGCGGCCCAGTTGATCATCCCGCCCTTGATCACCATTTTTGGCTTGGCCCCGAAGAACCGTGGGTCCCAGAGCACCAGATCGGCCATTTTGCCGACTTCGACCGAGCCCAGAACATGGCTCACACCCTGGGCAATGGCCGGGTTGATGGTGATTTTCGCGACGTAGCGCAGCACCCGGAAGTTGTCGTTGTCCGGGCTGTCTTCCGGCAGTTTGCCGCGAGAGGCTTTCATCGCGTGGGCGGTTTGCATCACCCGCAGCCAGTTTTCGCCGACCCGGCCCATGGCCTGGGAGTCGCTGGAAAACATCGAGATCACGCCCATGTCCTGCAGCACGTTTTCGGCAGCGATGGTTTCCGGGCGCACCCGGCTTTCTGCAAACGACACGTCGGCGGGCACGTTGGGGTTGAGGTTGTGGCACACCATGATCATGTCGAACAGCTCTGCCTGGCTGTTGACGCCATAGGGCAGGGTCGGGTTGGTCGAACTCGGCAGCACGTTGAGCTGGCTGGCCACGCGGATAATGTCCGGGGCGTGGCCGCCACCCGCACCTTCAGTGTGGAAGGTGTGAATGGTGCGGCCTTCAAAGGCATCAATGGTGTCTTCGACGTAGCCGCCTTCGTTCAGGCTGTCGGTGTGGACCGAGACCTGCACGTCCATTTCATCGGCAATGCGCAGCGAGTGGCGCAGGGCGTTGGAGGTGGCGCCCCAGTCTTCGTGGACCTTGAGGCCCGCGACCCCGGCAATGATTTGTTCGCCCAGCGGGGCGTGGGCATATGAGTTGCCTTTGCCCAGCAAACCGACGTTGATCGGCAGGCCCTCAATGGCCCGCAGCATCTTGCGGATGTTCCACGGGCCGGGGGTTACGGTGGTGCCGTTGGTGCCGTCCGTGGGGCCAATGCCGCCGCCGAAGAAGGTGGTGATGCCATTGGAAAGGCCGTGATAAGCCTGTTGCGGCGAGATCAGGTGAATATGGGTGTCGATCCCGGCGGCGGTGAGGATCAAGTGCTCGCCCGAGATGGCATCGGTGCTGACGCCGACCACCATGTCAGTGCTGATGCCGGACATCACATCCGGGTTGCCGCTTTTGCCGATGCCGCAAATCTTGCCGTCACGAATACCGACGTCGGCTTTGATCACGCCCTGAATCGGGTCAATGATGGTGACGTTGGTGATCACCAGGTCCAGCACGCCGTTGTCGCGGGTCAGGTGGTTGTTGTGACCCATGCCGTCGCGCAGGGATTTACCCCCTCCGTAGACCGATTCTTCGCCGTAACCGCGCAGGTCCTTTTCGATTTCGACGAACAGGTTGGTATCGCCCAAGCGGATTTTGTCGCCGGTGGTGGGGCCAAACAGGCCTGCGTATTCTTTGCGTGAAATGGTGGGCATCGATGGCTCCTTGCTAATGCCGCGCTGGCGCTGAGGGCGTCATCGCGCAGGTGCAAAAAAAGTGAGTGCATGCGGGGCTGTGCGGGCTACGGATCGGTCTTGGAAAACTTGAAGCCCAGCTTGGTGGCAAGTTGTATGGCTTGCAGTTTTTCCGCGCGCTCATGCAGGGCGATGGTGTTGTCTGGTGCCCAGCCATCGACCAGATTGTTGAAGCCGTACACGGTCTGTTTGCCACCGTAAGGGATCAGCGACACTTCAATTTCATCGCCCGGCTCAAAGCGGATCGCCGTGGTCGAGGTGATGTTCAGACGTTTGCCGAAGGCAGCAGCCCGGTCGAATTCCAGTGCGCGGTTCACTTCAAAAAAGTGGTAGTGCGAGCCGATCTGAATCGGGCGGTCGCCGGTGTTGCGCACTTTGATCTGGGTCACCGGGCGGTCTTCGTTGAAGGTGATTGGTGTGCTGGCGTAGACAATGCCGCCCAGCGGTACATCGTCTTCCTGGCTTTTGGGCACGCCGCCGGGGTCTTTGGCGTTGGGGATGCTGTGCTCAGGATGCGTGTCCTGGTGCGGGCTGGCGGGTTCGGCAGTTTTTTTGCGGGTCATGACGGGCTCCTCAAAACAGGGGTGTGTGCGTTGAGCGATCAAGCCAGGCCGTTATTTGATCGGGTCGTGAACGGTCACCAGACGGCTACCGTCGGTAAAAATCGCCTCAACCTGAACGTTCGGAATCAGCTCGCTGACGCCTTCCATCACGTCATCTTTGGTCAGCACCTTGCTGGCTTCTGTCATGACGTCTTCAACCGACTTGCCGTCCCGGGCGCCTTCCAGGGCCGTGACGGTGATGATTGAAACGGCTTCCGGGTAGTTCAGCTTCAAGCCGCGCGCCTTGCGGCGTAGCGCCACGTCCGAGAGGGTGTACACCATGAGTTTGTCGATCTCTCTGGGGGTGAGCTGCATAAGCCCTCCTGTCTACAGTTCGGTAAAAATGAGTGTTCGGCGTGTGGGGCACGGCTTGAACCTGCGCCCACGCGAAGAGGCCGGTAACGGGCTGAGCCGTTCAGGCGTGGTGACAATAAATGAGTGTTTTACGGGGGCTGCCCACCCCGATTGACGGGCCGCAGGCACGTAATACCCGATGCAGGTGTGTTTCATCGGCTCGACCGTTCAAATCCATTGCGGTGGGGGCGATCTGAGCCTAGACCATATTTTTTGAGGGGGGAGCGCATGAGCAATTATTTGGGCGCAGGGGTTGTCAGAGCGTGTTGGCAGGGAGTGTTTTTTTGTTCTTAATTTTTTTATTAAAAACAATCAGTTATTTATCTATTCATGACTTTTTTTGAGCGTTCATCGTGAATTCGCGTTGTTATAAAAAATCACAAGACGGTAAAAAATCTTTATTTTAAGTAGGTTAATTCCTACCGAATAAGTAGGAATTGTCTTTAGTTTTTTGCGCTCAACCTTGCTGAACAACTGCGTGTTTTCGGTAGAGCGCGGCATGCAATTGATCATTCAGTTCGGTCAACTGCTGGAGCATTTGCAGGCTCAGCCAGACATAGGCATAGAACGGGGTTTCGACATTTTTGCTGTTGGCGACTTGCAGGGCCAGGTCCTTGAGGTCACGGGTGGTCTGCCGCAACTGGTCGCTGATGTCGTTGTTGCCAATGCCCATGCACAACGTGTTTTGCAGTGACTGCAAGGCGTGGGGGATCAACTGCCGAACCTCACGCAACACCGGCTCATCTTCAATCAGCGTGTGACTTTGGGCAGACGACCAATAGGCATCGATCATCAGCGTCAGCGTCGACAGCAAATTCCGGTGCAGCGTTTGCAGCCCATGCAAAACCGCCGGTTTCAGCTTGCTTTCACTGCTGGCCGGGACGATGTAGTTGCGCAGTTTGAGGATGGTGTCGAGCTCATCCTTTAGCTGTTCTTCCAGTTGCGGCCGCTCCAGGGTTTTCTGTGAAAAGCAGGTTTCGTACAGGTGCTTGAGTTTGCCAAGGCTCTGGCTGAAGGTGATGCGCCAATCGGTGTAGGCGCGCTGCGGGTAGATGCTCGAATAGAGCATCGCCAGCACGGAGCCGGTTAACACATACAGGCTGCGCAGAAGGGCAGACTCCATGTCATTGGGCGGTGAGCAACTGACCACGGCCAGGGTTGAGCCGATTAGCAAGGCCATATACGGGTGCTTGCCGAGGGTCAGGTAGCCGGCCACAAACATCACCACCGCGCACCACAGCAGCATTGCCGGGAATGAATAAATCTCCAGAAACAGCGCGATCAGCCCGGACACCGCGCCGATCACCGTCCCGCCAGTACGTTGCAGCGCCCTTGAGAACACGTTGCCCCAATACGGCTGCGGCCCCATTACGATCAGCAGGGTGATGAGGATCCACACGGCGCCATCGAGCCTGAAATAACGGATCACGGTGTAGGTGATGAGAAACGCCAGGCTGATGCGCAGGGCGTGGATCCAGCGGTAGTACCGGTAGGTCAGCTGTTCCAGGTTGGAGATCTTTTTACCCAGTTGCATAGATAGCCCCACGACGGCGAAGGATCGGGCAGCCAGCGTAGTTCAGGCTGGCGCGATTGACCATGTGCCATGCTTTAAGCAGATAGCACCCTCTGTATTTGGAATGGCGAGGAGGGCGCCTGCTGCGTTTAAGATGCTCGCGTGGTGCCAAAAAAATAATCGAGGATGGCCTGATGAACGCAATTCCAACGCTGCTGAACCGCAAGCCCTTGCCCGAGGCCTTACTGCTCGCATTGGGGCAACTCTTGGGTACGCGGCTGTCGACGTCGGCCAGTGTGCGCGAGCACCACGGCAGCGATATTTCGTCGCTGGGCCCGGTTCCGCCGGATGCGGTTGCGTTTGTCGAGAGCCTTGAGGAGATCATCAGCGTCTCCAGCCTGTGCCATGCCCACGATGTGCCGATGATTCCTTACGGCAGCGGCACCTCGCTTGAGGGTTGGCTGCAGGCGGTGCAGGGTGGGGTGTGCATCGATGTGTCGGGCATGAACCAGATTATCCAGATCCGCCCGGACGATATGGACGTGACGGTGCAGCCGGGTGTCACGCGCAAACAATTGAACGCGGCCTTGCACGGCACCGGCCTGTTTTTTCCGATAGATCCGGGGGCCGATGCGTCGTTGGGCGGCATGGCCTCGACCCGGGCGTCGGGCACCAACGCTGTGCGTTACGGCACCATGCGCGAGAACGTGCTGGGCATGACCGCGGTGCTGGCGGACGGTCGGGTCATCCAGACCGGCGGCCGGGCCCGCAAGTCTTCGGCCGGGTATGACCTGACGCACTTGCTGGTGGGGTCGGGCGGGACGTTGGCGACCTTCGCCGAGCTGACGGTTAAGTTACATCCCTTGCCTGAAGCCGTGTCGGCGGCCATTTGCACGTTCCCTTCAGTGGATCAAGCCGTGCAGGCGGTGATCCAGACCATTCAGTTGGGCGTGCCGATTGCCCGCATCGAGCTGATCGATGCGCTGACCGTGCGGGCGATCAACGCTTACAGCAAGACCTCACTGCGTGAAGCGCCGTCCTTGTTCTTTGAATTGCATGGCTCGGAGTCCGGGGTTAAAGAGCAGATTGAAACCGTGCGCCTGGTGGCTGATGAACACGGCGGCCAGGACTTTGAATGGGCGGTCAACCCTGAAGACCGCACCCGGCTGTGGCAAGCGCGGCACGATGCCTACTTTGCTTCGGTGGCGTTGCGTCCCGGCTGCCGATCCTTGACCACCGACTCGGTGGTGCCAATTTCGCGCCTGGCCGAGTGCATTGAAGCGACCGCCGCAGACCTTGAAGAAAATGGCCTGTTGGCGCCGATTTTTGGCCATGTGGGCGATGGCAACTTCCACGCCTTGATCCTCGTCGACCCCAACAATGCCGATGAAGTGGCCCGCGCCGAAGCGGTGGCGCACCGCCTGGCCGAGCGGGCGATTGCCTACGAAGGCAGTTGCACCGGCGAGCACGGCATTGGCTTGACCAAGCGGGACTACATGGCGGTCGAGCATGGCCAGAATGCCGTGGATGTCATGCGTTCAATCAAGCACGCGCTAGACCCCAAAGGCTTGATGAACCCCGGCAAGA
Organism: Pseudomonas sp. PS01297; assembly: GCF_029959305.1. Lineage (NCBI taxonomy): Bacteria > Pseudomonadati > Pseudomonadota > Gammaproteobacteria > Pseudomonadales > Pseudomonadaceae > Pseudomonas > Pseudomonas sp. PS01297. Next base: position 23,809 of record NZ_JASCPQ010000072.1, on the reverse strand, counting down.
TTTTTGGCTGACGCCTGGGCGCCTCAAGGGCTGTAGAATCGCCTGCATGGAAATTCGACAGCTCAAATATTTTGTGGCGATTATTGACTGCGGCAGCCTCTCGGGGGCTGCCCGCGAAGTCTTTGTGGCCCAATCGGCCCTGAGTAAACAGGTCTTGGAACTCGAAAAAGAACTCGGGGTGCAGTTGTTGCACCGCAGCCGCAACGGCGTCAGCGCGACGGATCCGGGCAAAGTCTTCTACGAGTATGCCCAAGGCATTCTCAAGCATCTGCAGGACGCCCGCGTGGCGGTGCTCGACTCGGCGCAAACCCTCAGCGGTTCGGTGGTGGTGGCCTTGCCGCAGAGCGTCGCCAGCCCGCTGGCCTTGCCATTGCTGCGTGCAGTGGCGGCGCGATATCCGCATATCAGCCTGAACCTCAATGAAGAACTGACCGGCAATCTGTTTGAGCAACTGCTGTACGGGCGCATTGACCTGGCGTTGTTTACCGATGTCGGCTTGCCTGCCGAAATCGCCTTCAGCCCGCTGCTGCAAGAGGACTTTTACTGGCTCAGCGCGGCGACCGACCCTCAACCTCCGGGCACCGGCGCCCTCACGCTTGCGCAGGCACTGGCGCGCCCGCTAGTGTGGCCGGGGCTGGCCCACGGGCATTGCACGCGGGCGCTGGTTGAGTCTGCGCTGGCCAAAGAGGGTGCGTTCGTTGAGTCGGTGGCCCTGGAGGTTAACTCGGTGCACATTCTTAAAAGTGCGGTGGAGGCGGGGATCGGGCCGACCATCATGCCGCTCAACCTGGCCCGCCGCGAAGTCGACGAGGGGCGTCTGATTGCGCGGCGCATAGACTGTCCCGGGCTGTATCGGCGTGTAGGGTTGTGCGTGTCGACGCGCATGCCATCGACCCCGGCGCGGCAGGCTGTGGCCGACCTGATACGCCAGGTGGTGAGCGACATGTGCCTGCATGATCAATGGCCCGGCAGCCATGTGCTGACCGCCGGGCCTGCCTGAGCGGTCAGGGTTGTTGTGGCAGCGGGTTGGCCGGGGCCAGCCCGCTGATACCGGTCTTGACCTTGGGCACACAGAGGCCCAATACACCGCCTAATACCAGCACCGCTGCCATCATGTACATCGAGGCTTGGGTGCTGCCGGTAACTTGGGTGATCCAGCCGACCACGATGGTGGCAAAAAAGCCTGCGACGTTGCCCATGGAGTTGATCAGCGCGATACCTGCCGCTGCGGCAGCCCCGCCGACCACTGCGGTGGGCATGCTCCAGAACACCGGCAGGCTGCTGACCATGGCCGCGGTACCAATGGTCAAACCGATCATGCCGAGCACTAGATTGCCGCCGAACAGTGTGCCAAACAGCACCCCGGCGGCGCCCAAAGTGGCGCAGATTGCCAGGTGCCAGCGGTACTCACGATGGCGGTCGGAACTGCGCCCCACCAGTACCATGACCACCGCGGCTGCGGTGAAGGGTATAGCCGAGAGCATGCCGATCACCCACGGTTGCTCGATGCCGCTGTTGCGGATAATGGTCGGCATCCAGAAGCTGATGATGTATTGGCCCATGACCAGGCAAAAATACACGCCGCCCAGCAGCCATATTTTCGGGTTGAGCAACCCTTCGCGTATCGAGTGGCCTTGCTTGCCTTGGTTGTCGCGCTCGATGGCGGCCTGCATGCCTTGTTTTTCCTCGGCCGTCAGCCACTTGGCATCGGCGATGCGGTCATGCAACAGGTAAAACACCGCCATGCCCAGCGCCACCGCCGGCAAGCCTTCGATCACAAACAGCCATTGCCAGCCTGCGTAACCCGCCACGCCATGCATGTACTGCATGATGAAACCGGAAATCAGTGAGCCCAGCATGTTGGAAATCGGCAAGGCCGAGATAAACAACGCCACCATTACGCCCCGGCGATGGCCTGGAAACCAGGTGGTGAGGTAAAAAATAATCCCCGGGAAGAACCCGGCTTCAGCCACGCCGATCAAAAAACGCAGGGTGTAAAAGCTCCACGGTGTTTGTACAAACATCATTGCTGCCGAGAGCAACCCCCAGGTGACCATGATCCGTGCGATCCAGCGGCGCGCGCCGTAACGGTGCAGGGCGATGTTGCTAGGGACTTCAAACATCAGGTAACCGATGAAGAAAATCCCGGCGCCCAGGCCGTACACCGCTTCACTGAATTTAAGGTCATCGAGCATTTGCAACTTGGCAAAGCCGACGTTGACCCGGTCCAGGTACGCGACCAGAAAACACACCATCAACAGCGGCATGACACGCCAGGCCGTTCTGCGATAAGCCGAATCCAGATGCTGATCAATGCGCTCGGGGTGAGGCGAAGATGAATGAGTCATGAGAAGCCCTTTTTTGTTATAGCGCGCCTGAACACGGGCGTGGCCAGGCATCCTTTTTAGGCCGTGCAGAACATAACGTTTACGTAAACGCCAGCAGGGCAACCCAGACTCTAGAGTCGATGGACGATTCATACAATCGTCAGAGCGTTTTTTGTAGGACAAAACCCCCAGATACCCTGTAGGAGGGGCCGCCCCGTCTTCGACGCCGCGCTGTCGCGCAGCAAACAGGACAGCGAGTATCTTCAGCATCCCCCAATCGGTTCCCTCTCCTTCGGGAGAGGCGTGGTGAGAGGCCTTGATTTTTTGTACATATCCGTTGCTGCGGCAGCGGCCACTTAGGGTTCCGGCCTTACGCCGTGCCACTTTGAAAAGCGCAAAGTGGCCAAACGCTTTTTGCCCCAACCCCTCGGTGCCTACAGAGTCTTTAGAATCAATCACTTATTTCATGTTTGATAAGAGCGAGCTTGCCTCGCGATCTTTTGATCTTGCTGTTGAGAGGGTTTACGGCCGCTGCGCGCCCGATCGCAGCCTCGTGCCTCGTCAGCGGCTACAGGTTTTGCGTGCAGGAGCAATCTTTTGATCTTAGAGGCGCTCTATCTCCCGCTCCAACAGCCGGTAAATGCGCTCATCCAGGGAATGCGCCACATTGAATCGCATCCATGGAACGATCTGCGCGTTGGGCATGAACAGTTGGCCGGGGGCCAGCAGGATTTTTTCGTCGCGGGCTTTGGTTGCCAGCGCGGTCGAGTCTTCGATCAAGGGATGACGGGCCCAAAGAAACATCCCGGCATGGGGCTTGACGAACAGCTCCATGCCCGCGCCTTCCAGTAACCGTGCGACGGTTTCATGGGCGTCGGCGAGGTTGCTCTGCAACTGTTTGACGTGTTTGCGGTGGCGACCCTGAAGCAATACCGTCAGGGCCAGTTCTTCGGTTAGCTCCGAGGTGGTGAGGCCACTGACCAGCTTGAGCGGCACCAGTTCGTCGATCAGTTCCTGATGCGCCGCAACAAAACCAACCCGCAATGCCGGGGCAATGGTTTTCGAAAAGCTGCCGATGTAGATCACCCGCGACAGCTGATCCATGCCCGCCAGCGCTTGTTGGCCGGTGGTGTCGAGGTCGGCATAAATGTCATTTTCGACAATCAGGAAGTCGTACTTTTCAGCCAGTTGCAGCACCCGGTGTGCCACCGCCAGCGACAGGCTGGTGCCGGTCGGGCAGTGCAGGCGGGTGTTGGTGAAAAACACTTTGGGCCGATGCTGGATAATCAGCGCTTCAAGCACCTCAAGGTCAAAACCATCGAGGGTGCGCGGGACACCCAGCAGTTTGGCCCCTTGCAAACGCAAGTTGAGGAACAGGTTGTGATAGCCCGGTTCGTCGACCAGCACGCTGTCACCGCGCTGCACCAGATAACGCGTGACCAGGTCCAGCGCATGGCTGCCACCGCTGGTCAGCATGATTTGCTCAGGGTGGGCGGCGATTCGCGTGTCAGCCAGTTTTTCGGCAAGTTTAGCGCGCAGCCGGGGGGAACCTTTGGCCTGCCCGTAACCGGAAAAACTGCCGGGCTCGTTGCGGGCCAAGGTGCGCAGGCCGCGTTGCAGGCCGTCGTGGTCTGTCCACTGCTCGGGCAACAGGCCGATGCCCGGGCGTAATTCCATGCCCATGGGCTGGAAGACTTTTTGCAGCAGCAAGTGCGCGTCAAAGTCGAACTCAGTGTCTTCCTCGTGGGGCTCTGGTACAGGGTCGGGGCGCGGGTTGCCGGGGCTGCTGCGCACATAGAAACCGGCATTGCGCACCGGCGTCAGGTGACCGAGTGCCACCAGGCGGTCGTAGGCTTCGACAGCGGTAAAGTGGCTGACCTTGTGAGTCTGCGCGAATTTGCGGATCGAAGGCAGTTTGCTGCCGGATTTCAGCCGGTGTTCTTTGATCGCCAGGCTGATCCCCGAAACGATCTGGTTGACCAGTGACTCCTCGGAGTCGGGATCCAAAAACATCATAAACATCCGTCCAGGCTCGAAGGGCTGCGGTATGTGTACCGGTAAAAAGACCATAACAGTAATGCGCCGGCAGCAGGTTTTCTGTGCATGGTCGCCGCTGGCGTGCGGGGGCAAGCTTATGCCATTGCCACCTCAATCGAACAAGGACCCGCGATGCACGACACGCCTTTTCAATTCGACCGCAGCCTGATTTCCGATGATGAGTGGAAAACCCGTTGCGACCTGGCTGCACTGTACCGGCTGGTGGCGCATTTTCGAATGACCGATCTGATCGACACGCACATTTCGGCCCGGGTGCCGGGTGAGGAAGGGCACTTCCTGATCAACCGCTACGGGGTTTTGTTCCATGAAATGCGCGCGTCCGATCTGGTCAAGATCGACTACGACGGCAATACCGTCGATGCCCATCACGGCCCTGACAGCGTCAACCGTGCGGGTTTCAACATCCATTCAGCGATTCATGCCGCGCGCCATGACATCAGTTGCATCGTGCATACCCATACCTCGGCAGGCATCGCGGTATCCGCACAAGAAGACGGCTTGTTGCCGATCAGCCAGCACGCGCTGAAGTTCTACCGGCGTCTGGGTTACCACGATTACGAGGGCATCGCCCTCAACCCGGATGAGCGCCAGCGACTGGTGCGCGACCTCGGCCCGCACATGGTGATGATTTTGCGTAATCACGGCTTGCTCGCCACCGGCCGCTCGATTGCCGAGGCGTTCAATCAGATTTACTTCCTGGAGCGTGCCTGTCAGGCCCAGGTTCAAGCGCAGGCGGGCGGAGCGGCTTTGCGGTTCCCCTCCGAGGCCGTGTGTGAGTTGACCGCTCAACAGTCCGATGACGAGATCGAGCACAACCTGCATCAACTGGCCTGGTCGTCTGTGCTGCGTTTGATTTCCAAAGATCAAGGAGATTACCAAAGCTGAGGGACAGCAGCGGTCAGGTCGTCACCGGCCTGACTCAACACTCGACTGGCCCCAGAGCCAGATGTGCGAAGCTGGGCGCTCGCTCAGTGAGCGCTGCCAAGCGTGATTCAACTCTGCCATAACAATTAATCCTAGAGGTAGATATGAAAAAGACAGCAATCGGAGCCTTGCTTATCGCGGCTATTTCGGCCAATGCGATGGCTAACGAAATTACCGTGATTTCGTTTGGTGGTGCCAGCAAGGACGTGCAGACCGACGCGTTCTACAAACCCTTCGCCAACGCCAGCGGCAACAAAGTAATTGCAGGCGAGTACAACGGCGAGATGGGCCGGATCAAAGCCATGGTCGACACCAAGAGTGTCAACTGGGACGTCGTGCAGGTCGAAGCGCCGGAGCTGATTCGCGGTTGCGAAGAAGGCCTGTTTGAACCCCTCGACCAGAGCAAGCTGGGCAACCCGGCAGACTACGTGCCGGGTACGCTGTCCGAGTGCGGCGCGGGTGTGCTGGTGTGGTCGATGGCCATGGCCTACAACGGTGACAAAGTCAGCAGCGCGCCGACCGGCTGGGCCGATTTTTGGGACACCCGCAAATTCCCTGGCAAGCGCAGCCTGCGCAAAGGCGCCAAGTACTCACTCGAAGTCGCGTTGATGGCCGACGGCGTACCGTACGCCGACATCTATAAACAGCTGTCTACCAAGGAAGGCGTGGATCGCGCATTCCGCAAGCTCGATGAGATCAAGTCCGATATCCAGTGGTGGGAAGCCGGTGCGCAACCGATGCAGTTTCTGGCCAGCGGTGACGTGGTCATGACCACGGCCTTTAATGGCCGGGTATTCGCCGCTCAACAATCCGGGGCCAACCTCAAGGTGGTCTGGAATGGCAGCATCTACGCCATCGACTCGTGGGCGATCCCGACTGGTAGCAAAAACAAGGCCGTGGCCGAAGACTTTATTGCCTTCACCCTCAAGCCGGAAAACCAGAAGATCCATACCAAAGAGTTGGGCTATGGCTCGGTCAACCTGAACACCGCAGCGTTGTTGGACCCGGCCCTGGCAGCACGGCTCAATACCGCGCCGGATAACCTGTCCCAGGCCATGCCGATCAATAACGAGTTCTGGGTCAACCATGGCGAAGAACTGGAGCAGCGCTTCAATTCATGGGTCGCCAAAACCAAGTAATCGCAGCGAATAAATGCGGCCTGTCAGCAGGCCGCATTGCGTTTGGCGCAGAGGTTCAGATAACCGGATTGCGCCCGCCGTTCACCGGCAGGATCGCGCCTACGATGTAACTGGCCCGGTCGCTGGCGAGAAACAGCGCCGCGTCGGCCACCTCCTCAGGTTTCCCGTAACGCCCTAGCGGCACGCTGGCCACGCCACGCGCCAACGCTTCTTCGGGGGAAATATTCAAGCGCTTGGCTTCCACGGCCACCGATTGTTCGACCCGGCCTGTGAGGGTATAACCGGGGTTGATCGCATTGATCCGGATGCCCTGCGCCGCGTAGTGTTCGGCGGCGCCAACGGTGGCCAACATCAATGCGGCGTTGGCGGCCCCGCCGGACAGGTGAGTGCTGGTCGGCACCTTGCCACCCGAGCCGATGATATTGACGATCACGCCCTGACCGCGGGCGCGCATGCCCACCAGCACGGCTTGTTGGCTATTGATCACCGGATAGTATTTGTCCTCCATGCCCGCGCGCAGCGCCTGGCCGTCAAGGTCTTGCGGGTCATAGCGTTTGGCCGCACCGGCGCTGTTGATCAGGATGTCGACAGGGCCATGCTGCGCTTCGATATCGGCGATCACCTGCACTGCATTTTCGTAGACCGACAGGTGAGCGGCAAAACCGCTTGCCTTGATCCCGTCCTGCTCCAGGGTATTGAGCGCCGCTTCGATATTCTCAAGCGTTCGCGACACGATCACCACACGGGCCTGTTCCTGGCCGAATGCACGGGCGCAGGCCAGGCCGATGCCCTTGCTGCCGCCGGTAATGACCACAAGTTTTCCACGCAGATTGAGATTCATGCCAGGGTTCCTGTCAGTGGGTTAAACGAGTGAGCATCATAGACCTGATGATGAGTACGCAGCAGCTGTTGGCCAGATCAAGGTCAAGAGATCGCGAGGCAAGCTCGCTCCTACAACTGTGTCGTCACAGACAGGGCGCGTTTGGGGCGGGGGAGGCAGGGCGTCAAGCAGCGAGAAAAAAGGGCCATTACCCTCATGGGGATCCGGTAATGGCCAAGATTCTCAACCAAAGAGAGCGTCAGGCATCAACCTGACGGCGGGCAATTTACCTGTCCGGGGTTTAGTTAGCTAGCTAAGGAGCTGGGATACAGTTTTACCTCCTGCGCAATAATGGTGCACCGCTTAACAACCTTGTGCGGCGATGCGGCTTGATGCATCTGGCCTCTGCGGGCGTTAAACGCTAACCTTGCGGCCATGCAAATACCTGACTTGAATCTGCTGGTTGCCCTCAATATCTTGCTTGAAGAGGGCTCTGTGGCGGGCGCTGCCCGGCGCATGAACCTCAGTGCTCCGGCCATGAGCCGTACCCTGACGCGTATCCGCGAAGTGTTGAATGACCCGATTCTGGTGCGTTCCGGACGCGGACTGGTGCCAACCCCAAGAGCTCTGGAGCTGCGCGAGCAGGTACGCGGCGTGGTGGAGCTGGCGCACGGGGTGTTCACCCAAAGCCAGGACAGCGATTTGCGCACGCTGGAGCGCACGTTCAGCATCCGCTCCAACGATGTATTTTTCGGTGTGTACGGCGAAGCGTTGCGTCAGCGCATGGCCCAGGAAATGCCCAAAGCAACCTTGCGGGTTGTGCCCGAGGGATTTACCGATGATCAGGCGCTGAACGAGGGGCGCATCGATTTGACCATCTGCGCCACCAACAAGTTTTCTGCGGACATCAAGGTCCAGCGCCTGTTTACTTGTCCGTTTGTGGGGCTGGCCCGCGAAGGTCACCCCATTTTTGACCAGCCGCTCACCGTGCAACGCTTTGTCGAGTTTGACCACATCAGCGTGTCCCGCCGAGGTGTTCCTCGTGGGCCGATCGATTCGATGCTGGCCGAGATAGGCCTTGAACGGCGCGTGTCCTTTACCACGCCAACCTTTTATTCAGCGATCTTTGCCCTTGCGGCTTCCGACCTGATCCTGCCGCTCATGCCGCAGATGTTGCTTAAAACCCTTAAGCCCTTGGGTTTGAAGCTGCGTCAGTTTGAACTGCCCATCACCCTGCAACCTGTCGAAATCAGCCAGGCCTGGCACCCGCGCCTGGACAATGACCACGCCCATCGCTGGTTGCGCCGCACCCTCAAAACCTTCTGCGAGAACGCCACTCTTTGATTGTGGATTGCGTCTGACGCACTCCACAGTTAGCTATTTATCAATTTTTATAGCATTGCCGCTTGGTTAAACTTTTTGTCATCTAGTTAGAAGACGGAGTTAGCCATGTATTGGCGTTTTAAACGTGGGCGTGATTGGGCGCCGGGAGCCGAGTGGTGACCTCGCTGGCTGCAGGTTCAGTCAGCGTCGCGCCGCCCGTTGCAGCGCCACCGGCCAGTGCCGCGTTTGGCTTGCGGATTTTTACCGGGCTGGTGGGGGTGCTTCTGGCGGTGCTGGTCTCGGGTTTCAACGAAAACGTGACCAAAGTGGCGATGCCGGACATACGCGGCGCCATGGGCATCGGCTATGACGAAAGCACCTGGTTGCTGGCGGTGTATTCGGCCACGTCGATCAGTGCCATGGCCTTCGCGCCGTGGTGTGCGGCGACGTTCTCGCTGCGTCGCTTCACCTTGTGTGCAATAGGCGCGTTTTTGCTGCTGGGTATCTTGTGTCCCTTCGCCCCCAACGTTTCTGTGTTGATGCTGCTGCGGACCTTGCAAGGGTTTGCCGGAGGCGCGTTACCGCCCATGTTGATGTCGGTGGCGTTGCGTTTTTTGCCGCCGCACATCCGCTTGTACGGGTTGGGCAGTTATGCGCTGACCGCGACCTTTGGCCCCAGCTTTGGCACGCCGTTGTCGGCCTGGTGGGTGGAATACGCCGGTTGGCAGTGGGCGTTCTGGCAAGTCATTCCGCTCAGCCTGCTGGCCATGGCCTGTGTGGCCTGGGGCTTGCCGCAAGACCCGCTGCGGCTGGAGCGTTTCAAGCAGTTTGACTGGCGCGGGCTGCTGCTCGGCTTGCCCGGTTTGATCATGCTGGTGCTGGGTCTTGAGCTGGGCCAGCGGCTGAACTGGTTCGAGTCCGAAATGATCCGGATCTTTATCGTCGGCGGGCTGGCCTTGCTGGTGCTGTTTTTCATCAACGAATGGTCGCACCCGCTGCCGTTCTTCAAGTTGCAATTACTGAAGAACCGCAATCTCACCAGCGCCTTGCTGACCCTGGCCGGGGTGCTGTTTGTGCTGTTGGCGGTTATCAAGATCCCGTCCAGTTACCTGGCGGAAATTCAGGGCTATCGCCCGCTGGAAACCGCGCCGGTGATGCTGATGGTGGCCTTGCCGCAGTTGATTGCGCTGCCGCTGGTGGTCGCCCTGTGCAACCTGCGCTGGGTCGATTGCCGCTGGGTACTGGCCATTGGTCTGGGCTTGCTGGCGTTGGCGTGTGTGCTGGGTTCGCAGGTGACCTCGGTGTGGAGCCGCGAGAACTTTTACGGTTTGCAGGCGATTCAAATCATCGCTCAGCCGATGGCGGTGATCCCGCTGCTGATGCTGTCGACAGGTGGCCTCAATCCGGCTGACGGGCCATTCGCATCGGCGTGGTTCAACACGGTTAAAGGCTTCTCGGCGGTGGCGGCGGGCAGCGTGTTGCAAGTGCTGACAATCAACCGTGAGCACTTCCACTCGATGAGCCTGGTCGATCGCCTGGGCAACTCGCCGCTGGTGTCCGCCGGTGCCGATCTGGCGCACCGGGTGCACCAGCAGGCGATGGTGCTGACCTCTTCAGATTTGTACCTGTGCATGGCCGGTGTCGCGATTTTATTGGTTGTCATTATTTCTTTTGGCCCGACGCGGATTTATCCGCCGGGCACAGTGGCGGGAGCAGTTAAATGAGTACGACAAACGGGCGCAAGCCTTTGCTGATGGCGGGTGCAGGGGTGCTGGCGCTGGCGGTGCTGTACGGGTTGTGGCGCGTGGTGTTTGCCAGCGGCCCGGAGCAAAGCACCAATGATGCTTATGTGAGTGCCGACTTCACCCTGATCGCGCCAAAAGTCGCGGGTTTTATTGATGAAGTGCTGGTAGAGGATAACCAACCGGTCAAAGCCGGGCAGTTGCTGGCGCGCATCGATGCGCAGGATTATCAAGCCAGCGTGATGGCCGCCCAGGCCATGGTGGCCTCGGCCCAGGCCCAGCAGATGAATGCGCAGGCGATGCTTGAGCGCCAGCGTTCGCTGATCGAGGAGGCCAAGGCCACGGTCGATGCCGACCTCGCCCAGGTGGAGTTCGCCGAGCACGAGTTGCAACGCTATGAGCACTTGGCCGGGCAGGGTGCAGGCACTCTGCAAAACTCGCAGCAGGCGAAGAACCGTTCACAGACAGCCCGTGCACAATTGGCGCAACACCGCGCGGCACTGGAAGCCGCTCGCCAGCAAACAAGAGTGCTGGCCGCGCAACACACCGCCGCCGAGGCTTCGGTGCAGCATGCACAAGCGTTGCAGGCTCGGGCAGAACTGGAGTTGTCATACACCCAGTTGGTGGCGCCGTTTGACGGCGTGGTCGGGCGTCGCAGCGTGCGCAAAGGTGCTTACGTCAAACCGGGCGATACCTTGCTCGCGGTGGTGCCGGTGGCCAAGGCCTACGTGGTGGCGAACTTTCTTGAGCATCAATTGACGCACATGAGCCCTGGGCAACGGGTGATGGTTACGGTCGATACCTTCCCCGGTGAGCAACTGCACGGCACCGTCGACAGTATTGCCCCGGCCACGGGAGTGACGTTCTCGGCCATCGCGCCAGATAACGCCACCGGTAACTTCACCAAGGTGGTGCAGCGCATTCCGGTCAAAATCACCCTGGACTCAGACCAGCCGTTGATCCAGCAACTGCGTCTGGGCATGTCGGTGGATGCATCCGTCGACACCGCCAGCACCTCGGGACAGCAGGTCAGCGCACGATGAACAGCAAAATAATGACCTGCGCCGTCACTTGTTTCAGCCTGCTGAGTCTTGGCGGTTGCGTGATGGGGCCTGATTTCAAAACGCCCGAGACACCGTTGGCCGCGCATTGGGCGAACACGCCAAGCCAATCCGGGCACAGCGGGACGGCTGAGTCGCCGGTGGACATGCGCTGGTGGGACAGTTTTGGCGACGCGCAGCTATCGGCGTTGGTACGTGAAGCCCAGACGCGCAACTTTGATCTGCAAATGGCCGCCAGCCGGCTTGAGCAAAGCCGGGCCATGCGCCGTCAGGTCGCCGCCGACACGCTGCCGGCGGTAGACGGTTCGGCGGGCTACAGCCGCAGTCGCAACAGCCAGCGCGGCTTGAATGACCCGTCGGGTAAAGAGGGCAAGCAGGCGTTTAACCTGTGGAACGGCGGGCTCGGCATCAGTTGGGAGGCCGATTTGTGGGGGCGCGTGAAGCGCTCGGTGGAGGTAGCAGATGCGTCGGTGCAAATGGCTGAAGAAGACCGCCATGCCGTGCAACTGCTGGTCATCGTACAGACCGCCCAGGATTACATTGAGCTGCGCAGCACCCAGCAGGGGCTGGCGGTGGTCGAGCAGAACCTGCATATCGCCCAACGCAGCCTGGAACTGACCCGGCTACAACTCAAGGAAGGCGTGGCGACGGATCTGGAAGTTTCTGAGGCGGCCGCCCAAGTCGCAGAAATTCAGGCGCGTCTGGCACCGTTGCAACAGCACAGTGCGCAATTGATCAACGCCCTGAGCCTGTTGCTGGCGCGCGAGCCAAGAGCCTTGCAGGCGCAATTAAGTACGCCTGCCAACGTACCGTCCTATACGGCGACTGTACCCATCGGCTTGCCCAGTGAACTGGCAGAACGACGCCCGGACATCCGCCGCGCGCAGGCCCAATTGCATGCGGCCACGGCTGCCATTGGCGTCGCCGAAGCGGACTTTTACCCGCGCATTACCTTGTCCGGGAATATGGGTTTTCAGGCGTTGCAACTGTCGGACCTGGGCAGTTGGGGCTCGCGCAGCTTTGCCTTTGGCCCGGGGCTGAGCGTGCCCTTGTTCGAGGGCGGACGCCTGAAAGGCGCGCTGCAATTACAAGAAGGCCGCCAGCAAGAAGCCGGTATTGGCTTTCAGAAAACCGTGCTGCGTGCCTGGCACGAAGTGGACGACGCGCTGGTGGCGTACCAGGCCAACCAGCGCCGCCGCGACAGCCTGCTGCAGGCGGTCGCTCACAACCAGCGGGCACTTGACAGCGTTCACCAGCAGTACACCCAGGGCACCGTGGACTTTCTTAACGTGCTGACCGTGCAAAACGCACTGCTGGCCAACCAGGCGGCGCTGGTCGACAGCACCGCCCAGGTTTCACTCTCGCTGGTCGACCTGTATGGCGCGCTTGGCGGAGGCTGGCAGGGCTGATAAATCGAGACCCTATCGCGAGACAGGCTCGGGCCAAGGATTTGAGGCGCATCCCGAATCCAACGTACGAGCTTGTCTCGCGATAGGGTCTTTTTAATACCCCTCCACTGTAGGAGCGAGCTTGCCTCGCAATCTTTTGATCTTAAAAGATCGCAGCCATCGTGCCTCGGCAGCTCCTACAACATTCAGCAAGACGAGTTGCAGCGTTCGTATCTGCGTGCCTGCGCAGGGATTTGTTATGCTCGGCCCTCGAATCAAACGCCAGCATAGGCGTGTCCAGTTCACTTTGAGCGTATTTATGTCTGCCGATACTCAAGCTGTCACGACGCGTTTTTCGCGCTCCGACTATAGAACTCTGGGGCTGGCGGCCCTGGGTGGGGCGCTGGAAATCTATGATTTCATCATTTTCGTGTTTTTCGCCCTGACCCTCAGCCAGCTGTTTTTCCCGCCCGATATGCCGGAATGGCTGCGCTTGCTGCAAAGTTTCGGGATTTTTGTGACCGGCTATCTGGCCCGCCCGTTGGGTGGCATCTTGATGGCGCATTTTGCCGATCATCTGGGGCGCAAACGGGTGTTCAGCCTGAGCATCCTGATGATGGCCCTGCCGTGTCTGTTGATCGGGATCATGCCGACATATGCCGATATTGGCTATTTCGCGCCGCTCTTGCTGCTGGCGTTGCGGATTTTTCAGGGCGCCGCAGTCGGCGGTGAGGTGCCCAGTGCCTGGGTATTTGTTGCCGAACACGCGCCTGCCGGGCGTCGCGGCTATGCCTTGGGCTTTTTACAGGCCGGTCTGACCTTCGGTTATTTGATCGGCGCCCTGACGGCGACCTTGCTGGCGCAACTGTTTACCCCGGCCGAAATCCTTGATTACGCCTGGCGCTTTCCGTTTTTGCTGGGCGGCGTGTTTGGCGTGATCGGTGTGTGGCTGCGTCGCTGGCTGAGCGAAACCCCGGTGTTTCTGGCCTTGCGCGAGCGCCGTGAGGGCAGGGTAGAGCTGCCTTTGCGCACGGTATTGCGGGATTTTCGCCCGTCATTGCTGCCCGCCGCGTTGCTGACCTGCGTACTGACCAGCGCCGTGGTGGTGTTTGTCGTCATTACTCCCACCGTGATGCAACAGCAGTTCGGCATGACCGCCAGCCACACGTTTGCCTTGAGCAGCGTGGGCATCGTGTTTCTGAATATTGGCTGTGTGCTGGCAGGCCTGATCGTTGACCGGATCGGCGTCTGGCGCAGCATCGTGCTGTACAGCGTGCTATTGCCGCTGGGGATTGGCGTGCTCTATGCCAGCCTGGTCGGGCAATGGGGCTTGCCGGGGCTGGCTTACGCGTTGGCCGGTTTGACCTGCGGGATCGTTGGCGTGGTGCCGTCAGTCATGGTTGGCTTGTTCCCGGCTGAGATTCGCGTATCGGGCATTTCTTTTACCTACAACATCGCTTACGCGCTTTGGGCCAGTATCACGCCGTTGTTGCTGATTGCCCTGATGCCGTGGAGTCCGTGGGTGTGCGTGCTGTTCTGTGGGGTGATGGGCCTGGTCGGCGTGCTCACGGCCCGCTGGTTCGGCTTTGCCCGTGGCCATCAGGTCGAGCGGCGTTTGCGCGCGTTGGCAGAGGTGTGATGCAGAAACCTTCCGTCAGCGCAATGATTGCTGGGATTAATAGGAAGCATTACTATTCACGCCCCACCTATTCAGTCCAGTGCGATGACTCACAAAGTGCCCCGCCGAGCGGGCTTTTTTGAACATTACGAAGAGTTGATCGGTACTTGGACGCGTCGCTTGCGTAACCGCCAGCAGGCGCAAGACTTGGCCCATGACACTTTTGTACGCGTGCTCGAATCCACTTCGGAGGCCGTCGAGCAGCCGCGTGCCTATTTGCATCAAATGGCGCGTAATATCGCTGTCGATGGTTTTCGCCGTGAAGAGTTACGTGACGCCAAGGAGCAGGCAGCCGTTCCCCCAAGTTCGTCCGAGGCGGGCGACCCGGAGCAGTACATGCGTGCTATCCAGTTGGCTGAGTCTGTTGAAAAAGCCCTGCAAGAGCTCCCGCTGAACTGCAGGAAGGTGTTTGTCTGGCAGAAGATCGAAGGCCTGACTCAAGCCGAGATCGCCGAACGCCTGGGACTGTCCAAGAACATGGTGGAAAAATATATGATCCGCACCCTGCGACATCTGCGTGAACGGGTGGAGGCTCAATGATGGATACGCGTGACGCTACCCTCGACATCGCCAGTGTGCGGGACGCTGCCGCAACCTGGTTTACCCGTGTGCAGGCGCAGGCTTTGAATGCGGCGGAACAGGCTGAATTCGAGGCCTGGCGCGCCCGCCATCCGAGCCATGAAACGGAATACCAATGGCTGGTCAACTTGTGGTCGGCAACAGATTTGTTGCCCAAGGAGCGCCTGCAGGCACTCTGTGAGGTGCCGGTCAAGCCGATCAAGCGCCGTTCTGTACTGGGTTTTGGTCTGGCGGCCAGCGTGCTAGCGGTGGCGGGCGGCGCACTGGTGTGGACGCAGTTGCAGTCTATGGGCAATTACCAGGGCAGCTTTGCCACCACGGCAGGCGAGCGCCGCACTGTGACCTTGCCGGATGGCTCGGCCATCGAGCTCAACAGTCGTAGCCAATTGCTGGTCAGTTTTGAACGCCAGCAACGCACGGTGGTGCTCAAGCAGGGCGAGGCGATGTTCAACGTGGCCCACGACACGGATCGGCCTTTTGTGGTGCTCGCAGGCCCTGGCCAAGTGACCGTCACCGGCACCCGTTTTGATGTGCGCCACGAGGACGGCCAGGCGCAAGTCGCCGTGGAGTCGGGCACTGTGCGGGTGCAGGGTAACGAACCCGGATCGCGGGTTAACCTGACGGCAGGGCTGGGCACGGTGGTCAATGCCCAAGGGCAGGTGGCAGCCGTACAGCCGGTGAATACCGAAGCACTGACGGCCTGGCGCAAGGGGCAACTGGTGTTCAATAACGCCAGCCTGGCTGAGGTTGCGGCCGAAGTGTCGCGCTATCGGGACACGCCGCTGCACGTCAGTACGCCAGCGCTGGGGCAGTTGCGTCTGACCAGCGTGTTCAAGACCAACGACACCGACGCCTTGCTCAGCGCCTTGCCGCGCATCCTGCCGGTGGCGATTAAAACCCGGGAAGATGGCAGCCAGGAAATCATCTCGGCAAAATAATTTCAGATCCGATTCAGGTTTTTTTCGAGTTCTTCGTCTTCTTGATCAACTGCAACTGGTTTGCATTAACAAGCGCAATCAAATGCGATCAACTGGGCAAGACTCGACGTGAAAAACAACCATCCTTGTGTGCGGTTTTCCTCGCTTAAACCATCTTTGAAAGCTCCATCGTCCAGCGCACGATCGCGCTTGTTGCCACTGGCGCTGGCCCTCGCGGTCAGTGCGGCGATGCCCGCTGCGTTTGCCGGCGAAGCCGTTGCCAGCGCCATCCATATCCAGGCCCAGCCTTTGGGCGCCGCGTTGAGCCAGTTGGCGCAGCAAACCTCGTTGCAGGTGTTTTTCAGTCCGCAACTGGTGGCCGGCAAGCAGGCTCCTGCGGTCAACGGCAACCTGTCGCCCGAGCAAGCGCTGCGTGAACTGCTGCAAGGCAGCGGCTTGAACTACCAGCTTGATGGCGACGCCGTGACCCTGACCCCGGCAGCCACCGTGAGCGCCTCCGACGCTTCCGGCCCGCTGGAGCTGGGGCCGGTTGATGTGAAAGTGGTGGGTAACTGGCTGGGCGATGCCAACGCCGAAGTGGTGCAGAACCACCCTGGTGCGCGAACAGTGGTGCGCCGCGAGGCGATGGTCGAGCAGGGCGCAATGACCGTCGGCGACGTGCTCAAGACCATTCCCGGTGTGCAGGTACAGGAATCCAACGGCACCGGCGGCAGCGATATCTCCTTGAACGTCGGCGTGCGTGGCTTGACCTCACGCCTGTCGCCCCGTTCGACCGTATTGATTGACGGCGTACCCGCAGCGTTTGCCCCGTACGGCCAGCCGCAACTGTCGATGGCGCCGATTTCCTCGGGCAACCTCGACAGCATTGACGTGGTCCGCGGTGCCGGTTCGGTGCGCTACGGACCACAGAACGTGGGCGGCGTGATCAACTTTGTGACCCGCGCCATCCCGGAAACCTTTCAGGGCGAAGTCGGCACTACTCTGGAAACCTCCGAGCGTGGCGGCTGGAAACACCTGGAATCGGCCTTTCTGGGCGGCACGGCCGACAACGGTATCGGTGCTGCATTGCTCTATTCCGGTGTCAAAGGTGATGGCTACCGGGCGAGCAATAACAACAACGACATCGATGACGTATTGCTGAAAACCCATTGGGCGCCGACCGATCAAGACGATTTCAGCCTTAACTTCCACTACTACGACGCCACCGCCGACATGCCCGGCGGCCTGACGCAGAAGCAGTTTGACGCTGACCCGTACCAGTCTGTACGCGACTGGGACAACTTCACCGGGCGCCGTAAGGACGTGTCCTTCAAATACCTGCGGCAGATTGATGACCAGACCCAGTTTGAAGTCCTGACCTACTACACCGACAGCTTCCGTGGCAGCAACATTGCCGCGCGCAACCTGCAAACCCTGGCGTCATACCCGCGCAGCTACCACACCTTCGGCATCGAGCCTCGGGTGTCGCACGTCTTCACCCTGGGTGAGGTTACCCAGGAAGTGGGCATTGGCTATCGCTACCTGAAAGAAGCCATGCAGGAAGAAGCCAGCCAGCTGCAACTGGTCAATAACGTGCCTGTGGCCCGTCCGGGGGCTGACGGCCATGTTTATCAGGACCGTACCGGCGGGACCGAAGCCAACTCGTTCTACATCGATGACAAGATCGACGTCGGCAAGTGGACTATCACCCCGGGCATTCGCTTCGAGCGCATCAGCACCAACTGGCATGACCACTCGGTGCTGGACAACAAAGGCGTGCCGGTCCCGGAAAAAAACCGCAGCATCGACAGCAACGAAGCGTTGCCGGCCTTGAGCGTGATGTATCACCTCTCCGATGCCTGGAAACTGTTCGCCAACTACGAAACCTCGTTTGGCAGCTTGCAGTACTTCCAGTTGGGTCAGGGCGGTCAAGGCGACCAGACCGCCGCGGGCCTGAAGCCTGAGAAGGCCAAGACCTATGAAATCGGTACCCGTTATGACAACGGCGTATGGGGCGGCGAAGTCACGCTGTTCTACATCGACTTTGCTGACGAACTGCAATACGTGAGCAACGACGTGGGCTGGACCAACCTCGGCGCGACCAAGCACCAAGGTATCGAAACGTCGGTTCATTACGACATGTCGACGCTTAACCCGGCCCTTGACGGCCTGTCGGTGAACGCCGGTTTCACCTACACCAAAGCCACCTCTGAGGGTGACATCGCCAACTTCAAAGGCCGTGACCTGCCGCTGTACTCGCGCCAAGTGCTCAACCTGGGCGCCCGCTATGTGGTCAACCGCTGGAGCTACAACCTCGACATGTTTGCCCAGTCGCAACAGCATGCGCCGGGCACTGGCGGGGTTTACATCACCGACCCGACGCCGGACGGCCAGTACGGAGATATTCCGGGTTACGCCACCTGGAGCACCCGTGTCGGTTACGACTTTGGCCCTGAAGCCTCGAACCTGAAAGTGGGTGCGGGTATCAAAAACCTGTTCAACCAGGAGTACTACACCCGTTCCAGCGACAACAACTCGGGTATCTACGTGGGTGAGCCGCGCACGTTCTTCGTGCAGGCCAGCGTAGGGTTCTAAAGCAGCACGGTTTGTCTCGCGGTCTTTTGACGGTTTAAAAGATCGCGAGACAAGCTCGCTACAGAGTGAATCAGACTTTCAAGATGCGCCCGCTGATGGCCACGCCTACCAGCATCACGGCGATCAGGCCGAAGGCGATGTTCAAACTGCTGGCATGGGCGATAAAGCCAATGGCCGCAGGCCCTACCAAAATCCCCGCATAACCCAGCGTAGTAATGGCCGGCACGGCGATGCTCTCAGGCATCACGGTCTGCTTGCCCACCGCGGTGTACAGCACCGGCACGATATTCGAGCAGCCGGCACCCACCAGCGCGTAGCCCAACAGCGACACTTCCCAGTCCGGCGCCACTGTCGCCAACGCCAGCCCGGCGGCGGCAAAAAGACCGCCCAGAACAATGACCCGACGTGAGCCCAGGCGGCTGACGACGGTATCGCCAAGCAACCGGCCTGCCGTCATGGTCAGGGCAAACGCGGCATAACCTAGCCCGGCATACACCTCGTTGATGTGTTTTTCAGAGGTCAGGAATACCGCGCTCCAGTCGAGCATCGCGCCTTCAGCCAAAAACACGGTAAAGCACAGCAGGCCGATAAACAGCACCACGCCATGGGGGATGGCAAACGCCGGGCCGCTGCTCTCGCTGCCATAGGGCAACAGGTGCGGCGCGGCCTTGAACAGCGCTGCGAGGATCAGCACGATGACCACGGCCATTGCCCACAAAGGCGTCAGGCCGATGGCCAGCAGGCCGCTGACCCCGGCAGCGCCGACGATCCCGCCGACACTGAACAAGCCATGAAAGCCCGACATCATGTTGCGCCCGCTGGCGCGTTCAACAATCACTGCCTGCAGGTTGACGGTGGAGTCGACGGTGCCCAGCCCGGCGCCAAAGACAAACAGCGTGGCAATCAGCAACGGGATGGAACTGACTGTCGCCAGCAGCGGCAAACTCAGGCAGATCAACAGGGTCCCGGCGGTCAGCACCCGGCGGCAACCAAAGCGTGTGGCCAGCACCCCGGCAATCGGCATGGCCAGAATCGACCCGACGCCCAACGACAGCAGCAACAGCCCCAATGTCGCGTCATCCAGCCCGGCCCGCGCCTTGGCGTAGGGCACCAGCGGTGCCCAGGCAGCGATGCCGAACCCGGCAATAAAAAAGGCAATTCGCGTCGAAAGTTGTTCGAGACGCCCCGGAACCGGAGGCGCTTTAGGCATGGAGGTCATGGTCTTCCTTGAAGGACAAGCGGCAAAAACAAAGCAACATCCTTACACAGTTGCGGCCAACCTCGCGACCCGCGAACGCCATCACGCTGTGGGAGCGGGCTTGCTCGCGATGGGATCGACGAGGTGTAACAGACAGACCCAGTCGTTTGCATCGCGAGCAAGCCCGCTCCCACGGGGGGGGCTAGAGGCCGAGGGCCTAGACTTTACGCCGTACGAACACCCAACCCGCCAGCAGCACCAGCACGACAATCGCGCCCCAGGCCAGCGCCGGGGCGTATTTGATCAGCCAGCTCACCGGTGTTTTATCCGACAGAATGCTGGCCACCTCTTGTTCATCCGGCCCGGAGCCAGGCACTTGCCCAAATGTCGAACGTACGTAGCGGGCCAGTGCGGCGATTTGCTCGTTGTTCATTTGGTCACGGAAACCGGGCATGAGGATGTGCCTGCCATCCATTTTGAGGTCGATGCCCCCGGCGATGACTTGCACCAGATTATTGGGATGGGCCGAGCGCAAGTCGCGCAACCGACCTAGATCCGGCCCTGCGGTGCCAGTGCCGTCGACCCCGTGACAACTGGCACACGCCGATTGATACAGCACGGCGCCATCGGTGGTGGCGTTGTTGGCCAGGTTACGCCAGCCGGTAATCGGCCCCTCAACAGTGTCAGGGTCGACGCGTGCCGGACGTGAGGGCGCAGCAGGCAAGCTTTGAGTCATGACCGGTGGCACCTGGCGCAAATAGGCAATGATGTCGTCAATGTCGCTGTCGCCCAGATGGCTCAGGCTACGACTCACAGCCAGGCCCATATCACCCCCTGCGACCGCCCCCGAGTTATGGCCTTTTTGCAGAAACTGTTTGAGTTCCTCATCGCTCCAGCTACCCAGCCCGGACGGGTCGTTAGTGAGGTTGGGGGCTTGCCAGCCGCCGACAAACGCGCCGCCCAGATGCTGCTCCGGCAACTCCGCCATGAGTACCCCGCGTGGTGTGTGACACGCACTGCAATGCCCGAGGGCCTCGACCAGATAGCGCCCGGATTCTGCCGACTCACCTTGCGCAGGTTTCTCGCCTGCCGCGTGCCCTTCCTTCAGGTACAGCGCGTTCCAGGCAATCATGGCCGGCCTTATGAACGGGAAGCCCAAATCGGTCGCGCGCACTTCATGGTTGACCGCAGGAATGCTCTGCAAATAGACGTAGAGCGCCGACACATCGGCATCGCTGATGCCGGTGTAGGACGTGTACGGCATTGCCGGATACAGCCAGCCTTTGCCGGGGGCGCGGCCTTTGCGCAGGGCGTCGCGCAACTGTTCTTCGCTCCAGCCGCCGATGCCGGTGCGTGTGTCCGGGGTGATGTTGGAGGCATAAATAGGCCCCAGGGGGCTGGCAATTGCAGCGCCGCCCGCCAGATTTTCGCCATGGCAGCCCGCGCAATCGGCTGCCGTGGCGATGTACTTGCCGCGTTCAACCGGGCTGGCATCGTTTGACTGAGCACTGGCCCACTGTGTGCCGAGGGCGAGGGTGACGGCTATCAAGGCTTTACGCATGTCACACCTCCTTGGCGATATGTTTGCCAGCACGGATGGCCAGCGCCATCCCGGTCAGGGTGGGGTTCACACCGCCCGCCGTGGGCATGACTCCAGTGGTCACCAGAAACAGGTTCTGGTGATCAAAACAGCGCAGATCCCGGTCCACCACAGCATCCTCGGCCTGGGTGCCCATGCGCACCGTGCCCATGATGTGCTGCTGGCAAATCCATTTTGTGGGTGCACTGATCCGCGTACCGTTGGTGGCTTGCAGGAAGTTGGCGAAATCGTCCATCAGTCGGGGCAGGTTGGCGTTGGTGTAGTCCGAGATCCGGTAGTCCAGGCGCAATCCCGGTAAGCCGAGCGAATCCTTGAAGCCTGGGTTCAGGGATATCCCGTTGGCCATGTCGGGCAAATCTTCGGTCAGGGCTTCAAAGGTAAAAATCCGGGCCGAACGATCGTGGATTTCGTCATCCAGCGCGGCGCCGATCTTGCGCTCCGACAAGGCGGTTTCGGCAATGCCGACAGTGGGCGGGTTGTTCAGCAAGTCATAGCGCGTTGAAGGAATACGCGTGCGGTCTGGCTGATTGCGCCGCTGCATGATCGCGCCGTGAATGTTCTGCCCGCGTCCGGCCCACAACGGCTCCGACGAGAGCAGGGTCATGTCGATGGTGGGGTGAACCATCAGGTTGCGCCCGACCATGCCCGAGCGCGCCCCGAGATTGTTCATCAGCATCAGCTTGGGGGTTTCAAAGCCATGGCCGGCCAGCACGTAAACTTTTGCCGTGAGCCGCGTTGCAGAACGGTTTGGCGTAAGGTAGTGGAGGGCGGTCACCTGGCCGTCTGCGCCGGTTTCGATCTTGTGCACGATGGCGTTGCTGCGCAGGTCGACGCCCAACGTGCGGATCTTTTCGACGACGTGATACCCCGAGTGCTTGGCGCCGATCGGGCAGTTCCAGTTGCACATGTTGTTGCCAATGCACGCGGGGCGGCCGTCATAGGGTTTGCTGATGCGTGACGAGGGGGCGACGTCGATGCGATAACCCTTGGTTGCAATTTGTTGCTGCAAGCGCTGAATGGCGTAGGGCTTGGCTTCGGGTGGCAGTGGAAAAGGTCGGGAGCGGGGTGGGTAGGTGTACCCCAAGCCTTGGCCGGATTCGTCGTAATCGGCGATGCCGTTGACCCCGATTTCGTACTCGGCGTCGCAATAGAACGGCTCAAGCTCGGCGTAGGTGATGGGCCAGTCCACGGCGAGGCCGAAGCTGGACTTCAAGGTCATGTCTTCAGGGAGCAGGCGCCAAGTGGCCGCCGTCCAGTGCCGTGAGGTACCGCCGACTGAACGCAGGGTGCCGGGGAACACTTCGATCCCTTCGAGGTGCGGGCTGATATAGCCGGGGCTGAAGCTGTTGGGGGCGTAGGGCACATCCGGGAACAGCGCGTTGAAGTTGTTCTGGCGGGCCGAGTTACGAAAGTTGTCGGTGACTTTCCAGTCCGTGGTTTCAGGCCCGGCTTCCAGCACGATGACTTTTTTCCCGGCGCGGGCCAGTTCCAGCGCCACCATGGAGCCCAATGAACCTGAGCCCACGACAATCACGTCAGCATCGTAATCGCTCATTTCCTTGCCTCCTGGCCCAGTGCTGCACGGGCAGCTTCGATTGAGTCGAACCGGCCTTCGGCGTAGGCGTGCCAGGCCGGATCAGGGGCGGCGATGGTGTAGTGCTTCAATGGCTGATAAGCCCAGGTGGTGGCGCCTTCCGGCAGATCGGAAGCGTCGACCCCGCGTGGCGTGTCTCGCCACCAGCCTGCCGGGCCGGGTGGGTAGCTCTGCGCAGGAATAATGCCGCCGGTCTTGGCATACGCCTGCATTTCAAGAAACGTGGCGAAGGCGGCGTCATCTTCAAGAATTCGCCCTGAGGGCGTACCGACATAGCCCAAATACCAGGGTTTGGCGATGATCAGTGCGGTGTCCAGATCCGTACCGCTGAGGGCCGACAGACCCGCTTCGCGGCTGGTGCTTGCCGTCAGGGTTTTGTGCAGTGCTAGGAGATGAGCGGCGAAGCCTGCGTGGCGCTCTGTCAGCAAAGCCTCGATCCTGGCGGCAGCGCCGGGTGTCAGGTTATCGGCGCCGGTAATGATCCGGCTCACCTCATGAAACGCATCTGAAGCAGACCCTGCTGCCAACAGCGCACTCGACCAATACAAGGCAGGCGGTATTAAAGCGAGTGATACAAGAAAGGAGCGACGATCCATAGACATAGTGCCCACCCTGGCAAACTGATTAACATCCGGTGTTAATACGTTGAAAGTTGTTTATAGCCAAAATACAACTAACGGCAAGTTTTGATTGTTAGTCAGGGAGGGGGCTTTCAGATTAATGAAACGGGAGTTGAATCTTTAGCGGTGGATGTCACTCTAACGCGACTTTTTATATATGAGTTTGGGAATGCAAATCATTATTGGCCTGTAGGAGCGAGCTTGCCTCGCGATCTTTTAAACAATCAAAAGATCGCGAGGCAAGCT
>NZ_JASCPQ010000071.1:0-29696 GCF_029959305.1 Pseudomonas sp. PS01297 | reverse complement strand
GGCTTGCTCGCGATGAATATGCAACGGTTGGTCAGGCAGACCGTGGCGCCTGAATCGCGAGCAAGCCCGCTCCCACAGAAGCAGTACCACGCCACTGTTCAACCGCCGCGATCAACGCTTGCAGCACCGCCGTGCCATCGCCGATCACTGACAAGTCAGCGCGCTTGATCATGTCGCAGCCGGGGTCGAGGTTGATCGCCACCACTTTGTCGCACGCGCCAATGCCTTGCAGGTGCTGGATCGCGCCGCTGATGCCGACCGCCACATACACCCGCGCCGTGACCCACGTACCGCTGGCGCCCACTTGGCGCTCGCGGCCCATAAAGCCGTCGTCTACCGCCACCCGCGACGCGCCTTCGGTGGCGCCCAGGGCCGAGGCCGTCTTGTGGAAAAGTGTCCAGTCCTTCACACCGTTGCCACCACTGAGGATAAATTCCGCCTCGGCCATGGGAATCGCCGCCGGGTCCACTTCCACCGCGCCCAAATCTTCGATGCGCGGCAAGCACGGCACCACCGCTGTGGATAACTCCACCACCAGGGCCTCATGGCGGGTTTCACTCACAGGCTCGGCGCATTCGGCGGCCGCCAGGATCAGGCGCGGCACAGCTTGCGCCACGTCTTCAAGACCGGCCCCGGCGCGGCCCACACATTGGCCGTCCTTGATTTGCCACACGCGGGTCGCCGGGCGTTCGCCCAGGCTGGCCGCCAAACGCCGCCCCAGTTCACCGCCACCCGAGCGGCTGGCGGGCAGCAACCAATGCTTGGGCGCGAATTGGTTATCCACAGCCCGCAAGCTCAACACCTGTTGCTCCGGTGCATAACCTCGGCTGTCGAGTTGTAACAAGCGGTCGACGCCAGCCGTGGCAAATGCGGTTTCTTTGGAGTCACCGAACACCACCGCCAGCACTGCACCGTCTGCACCCGCCAGTTGGTGGGCGAGCCCGAGCAGGTCGCGGTCATGGCTGCTCAAGCGGCCACCGACCATGTCCGGCACCACCGCGATGTAGAACGCCGGGGCGGGCACTTGATGCAGCGGTAATTGCACCTCAACTCGGACCGTGCGCTTGCTCGCGCCGCCCTGCTGCACGCCGCTGCGGTCGATGCGCTTAATGCCGTTGGGGCCGATAAAACCCACCCCGTGGACGTTTTTGCGCAGGACGCCGTTAGGCCCCATCCAGCTTTGTTGCGTTGGTTGCAGGGCTGCGTGCAACGGGTGCAAGCGGTTACGGGCGATCCACTCGGCACGCGGATCGCGGCGAATAATGTCACTCATGCGATCACCTCTTCGGGGGCACGCTGGGTGGTTTTGACCGGCGCTGCGGGTTCAACCAGCGCATCGGCCACCAGCTCAGCAATGTCTTTGATCAACGGCCGTGGCTCAACCACGCCTTCAAGCATGGCGGTGCACTGCGGGCAGCCCACGGCCACACGCTCGGCGCCGGTTTCGCGAATGTCGTCCATGCGCATGTCGGGGATACGCTGTTTGCCGGGGATGTCAGTAATCGGCGCGCCGCCGCCACCGCCGCAGCACCGTGAGCGAAAGCCCGAGCGCTGCATCTCTTTGACCTCAATGCCCAGCGCCCGCAGCACCGCCCGCGGCGCCTCGTATTCACCGTTGTAGCGGCCCAGATAGCACGGGTCGTGATACGTCACGCTGCCACCGGTATCGGCGCTCACATTCAATTGCCCGGCAGCCAGCAACTCGGCCATGTAAGTGCTGTGATGCTGCACCGGGTACTCGCCACCAAAGGCTGGGTATTCGTTTTTCAGCACATGAAAACTGTGCGGGTCGCAGGTGACGATGCGCTTGAAGCGGTACTGGGCCAAGGTCTGGATGTTGCGTTTGGCCAGCGCCTGAAACGTCGCTTCATCGCCCAAACGCCGAGCCACGTCGCCGCTGTCGCGCTCCTCCAGGCCGAGCACGGCAAAGCTGACCTTGGCCGCTTTCAGCACTTTGACGAAGGCCCGCAAGGTACGCTGGTTGCGCATGTCGAACGCGCCGTCACCGACCCAGAACAGCACGTCGACCGAAGGCGTGTCGCGCATCACGTTGAGGTTCAAATCAGCGGCCCAGTTCATCCGCCCACCGGGTGCAAAACCGCCGGGGTTGTCGGTGGCGATCAGGTTATCGAGCACCTGCGCGCCATTGTTCGGCGTCGCGCCTTTTTCCAGGGTGAGGAAGCGGCGCATGTCGACGATGGCGTCTACGTGCTCGATCATCATCGGGCACTCTTCCACGCAGGCGCGGCAGGTGGTGCACGACCACAGGGTTTCAGCATCGACCAGACCATTGACGATCGGCTGATGCGGGTTGCCGCCGTGTTCGCCAATCGGCTTGCCAGGGTACGGGCTGCCCGCGAAGTGCGCGTCGGTGCCACCCGCCAGGCCCACGACCATGTCTTGAATGAGTTTTTTCGGGTTCAGCGGTTGGCCTGCCGCAAACGCAGGGCACGCCGCTTCGCACTTGCCGCACTGCACGCAAGCGTCGAAACCGAGCAGTTGGTTCCAGGTGAAATCCTTGGGTTTTTCTACGCCCAACGGCGCGCTGCGATCCGTCAGGTCGAGGGCTTTGAGGCCGGTCGAACGGCCGCCCCCGAAGCGCTCGGCGCGACGGTGCCAGGCCAGGTGCAGCGCCCCGGCGAAGGCGTGCTTCATGGGCCCGCCCCAGGTCATGCCCAAAAACAATTCACACACGCCCCACGCCACGCCCACCGCCAGCAATGCCGCCAGGAACCAGCCGCCAAAGCCTTCTGGCAACACCCCGGCGACCGGCAAGGTGAGGATAAAAAAGCTCGCAGAAAACGCCAGCAGGCTTTTCGGCAGGCGCATCCACGGGCCCTTGGACAAACGGCTCGGCGGGTTGAGACGGCGTTTAAATACAAACAGCGCGCCGATAAACATCAGCGCCGTGGCGAACAGCAAGGCGTACCCGAGGATCTGGTTATGCACGCCAAAGCCGTGCACCACAATCGCCAGCACCGCCGCCAGGACAAACCCGCCCGCGGTGGCGACGTGGGTGTTGGCCATGTATTTATCGCGTGCCACCACGTGGTGCAAATCGACCATATAGCGACGCGGCATGGCCAGCAGGCCGCCGAGCAGATCGACCTTCGAGGCACGGCCACGACGCCACATAGCCATGCGCCGCACCGCGCCCAGAATGGCGAGCGCGAGGGCGGCGAATAACAAAACAGGGAGAACAATAGTGAGCATGGTGAAGCTCCCAAAACAAAGGCACGCAACCTGTAGCCGCTGCCGCAGGCTGCGATAAGGGCCGAAGGACCTTCGCCTTTAAAAACACGGCCGCTACGCGACCGATCGCAGCCTGCGGCAGCGGCTACAGGGTTATTGGTCGCTGCTTAGAAATCCTTGCACAACCGCAGGGCGTCATAGATGGCGGCATGCACGTTGCGCTGCGCCACGCAGTCACCGAGGCGGAACAACAAGTAGCCTTCACCCGCTTCGCTCAGGCACGGTTGCGGCTGGATCGCGAACAGCGCTTCAGGGTCGATCTGGCCCTTGTTGCGCGAGTCGGGCTTGAGCGCGTAATACAGCTCTTCGTCCGGGCGCACGCCGTTTTCGATCACCACCTGGTCCACCACGCGTTCTTCCTTGGCGCCGGTGTATTCGTTCTCCAGCACGGCAATCACCTTGTCGCCTTCGCGGTACACGCGCTCCAGCATCATGTCGCCGGTCATGATCACTTCTTTGGGGTACAGGCTGCGGTAGTAGGTCGGGAACGACGTGCCGCCCACCGCCACGCCGGGCTTGGTGTCGTCGGTGACGATCTCGACCTGCGCGCCTTTGTCGGCCATAAAGTCGGCCACGGACATGCCGGTGAATTCGCAAATGGTGTCGTACACCAGCACGTTTTTACCCGGCGCCACTTTGCCGTCGAGCACGTCCCAGCTGCTCACCGACAAGCCCTCAGCGGCGCCCCAATGTTCGTTCTGTTCCACAAACGGGTGCCCGCCCACCGCCAGCACCACGATGTCGGGGCGCAGGTCGCGAATGGTCGCCACATCGGCTGCGGTGCCCAAGCGCAGGTCGACGTTCAGGCGCGCCAGCTCCAGTTGGAACCAACGGGTGATACCGGCCATCTGGTCACGTTGCGGGGCTTTGGCGGCGATGCTGATTTGCCCGCCAATGGCCTCGTTTTTTTCGAACAGGGTCACGTCGTGCCCGCGCTCGGCGGCCACGCGTGCCGCTTCCATCCCGGCCGGGCCTGCACCGACCACCACCACTTTGCGCTTGGGCCCGGTGGTTTTCTGGATGATGTGCGGCACGCCCATGTATTCACGGGAAGTGGCGGCGTTCTGAATGCACAGCACGTCCAGCCCTTGGTACTGGCGGTCGATGCAATAGTTGGCGCCCACGCATTGTTTGATCTGGTCGACCTGGCCCATTTTGATTTTGGCGATCAGGTGCGGGTCGGCGATGTGGGCGCGGGTCATGCCCACCATGTCGACGTAGCCACCCTCCAGAATCCGTGTGGCCTGGTTGGGGTCTTTGATGTTTTGCGCGTGCAGCACCGGCGCCTTGACCACTTCCTTGATGCCCGCCGCCAGGTGCAAAAACGGCTCCGGCGGGAAGCTCATGTTCGGGATCACGTTGGCCAGGGTGTTGTGGGTGTCACAGCCCGACCCGACCACGCCGATAAAGTCGAGCATGCCGGTGTCGTCGTAGTACTTGGCGATTTGTTTCATGTCCTCGTGGCTCAAGCCATCGGGGTGAAATTCGTCGCCGCACAGGCGGATGCCCACGCAGAAATCCGGGCCCACTTCGGCACGCACGGCCTTGAGCACTTCCAGCCCAAAGCGCATGCGGTTTTCAAAACTGCCGCCCCATTCATCGGTGCGCTTGTTCACCCGTGGGCTCCAGAACTGGTCGATCATGTGCTGGTGCACCGCCGACAGTTCCACACCGTCCAGCCCGCCCTTTTTGGCCCGACCCGCCGCGCTGGCGTAGTTGCCGATGATGCGCCAGATCTCTTCCGGTTCGATGGTTTTGCAGGTGGCCCGGTGCACCGGCTCACGCACGCCGGACGGCGACATCAAGGTCGGCCAGTTAAAGCCGTCCCAACGCGAGCGACGGCCCATGTGGGTAATCTGGATCATGATTTTGGCGCCGTGCTTGTGCATGGCGTCGGCCAGGTTTTGAAAATGCGGGATGATGCGGTCGGTGCTCAGGTTGACCGAACTCCACCACTCCTGCGGGCTGTCGATGGCCACCACGGATGAGCCGCCACAAATCGCCAGGCCGATGCCGCCCTTGGCTTTTTCTTCGTAGTACTGCACGTAGCGCGCCGTGGTCATGCCGCCGTCCGTGGCATACACCTCGGCGTGTGCGGTGCTCAGCACGCGGTTGCGAATGGTCAGTTTGCCGATTTGAATCGGCTCAAACATTGCTTCGAACGCCATATCCCGATCCTCGATTTACAGCGGCTTGACGATAAACAGACCGTGATCGTGGCCTTCTTCGGATCCGCTGTAGACCTGTTCGGCCACGGTGCGAATCTGGCTGCCGCGCGCTTGCAGAATCTGGTCCATGGCACCGGCAAACCAGCCGGTGAACATGTAGTCGACCTTACGCCCGACCTTGCCGTACACGTACACGAAACAGGAGTGTTCGAGCTTGATGGTGGCGGTGCCTTTGTCCAGGTCAATGTCTTCAATGGTGAACAGCCCCCAGCCACGTTGCGACAGGCGCTTCATGTAATGCTCGAACACCGCCACGCCTTCCAGGCCGTGGCATTCCGCTTCTTTTTCGCACCAGTGCCAGGCCGATTTGTAGCCCGCCTTGTAGAGGATCTCGGCGTAGGCGTCAGCGCCCAGCACCTCTTCGATGCCCATGTGGTTGTTGACGAAAAAGTGCCGTGGCACGTAAAGCATCGGCAGCGCGTCAGAGGTCCAGACGCCGGTCTCGCTGTCGACTTCGATGGGTAATTGCGGGGCGATTTTAGCCATGGAATAAAACTCCAAAATTCGAGGTAAGGTTCGTTTCGCCCCTCACCCTGCCCTCTCCCGGGGGAGAGGGTTGGGTGAGGGCGAGTGGCGGCTTATTCGCCCCAGACGTCTTTGAGGACGTTGACCCAGTTTTCACCCATGATCTTGCGCACCACGCGTTCGCTGTGGCCACGCTTGAGCAGGGTGTCGGTGAGGTTGGGGAACTCGCCCACGGTGCGGATGCCCAGCGGGTTGATGATCTTGCCGAAGCTGGTCAGACGCCGCGCATAGCCTTTGTCGTGGGTCAGCATTTCGAAGAAATCCTGGCCGTGGCCCTGGGTGAAGTCGGTGCCGATGCCGATGGCGTCTTCGCCCACGATGTTCATGGTGTATTCGATGGCTTCGGCGTAATCGTCGACGGTCGACTCAATGCCCTTGGCCAGAAACGGCGCGAACATGGTCACGCCGACAAAGCCACCGTGATCGGCAATGAACTTGAGTTCAGCGTCGGATTTATTGCGCGGGTGTTCTTTGAGCCCGGACGGCAAACAGTGCGAGTAGCAGACCGGTTTTTTCGATTCGAGGATGACCTCTTCGCTGGTTTTGGAGCCCACGTGCGAGAGGTCGCACATGATGCCCACGCGGTTCATTTCTGCGACCACTTCGCGGCCGAAACCCGAGAGCCCGCCATCACGTTCATAGCAGCCGGTGCCCACCAGGTTTTGCGTGTTGTAGCACATCTGCACCACGCCCACGCCGAGCTGTTTGAAGATCTCGATGTAGCCCAATTGGTCTTCAAACGCATGGGCATTCTGGAAGCCGAAAATGATCCCGGTTTTGCCCAGGGACTTGGCGCGGCGGATGTCGGCCGTGGTTTTGACCGGGATCACCAGGTCGCTGTTTTCGCGAATAAGGGTTTGGCTGGCAACAATGTTATTGATCGTGGCCTGAAAGCCCTCCCACACCGACACCGTGCAGTTGGCGGCCGTGAGCCCGCCTTTGCGCATGTCTTCAAACAACTCGCGGTTCCATTTGGCAATGATCAGCCCGTCGATAACGATGCTGTCTGCGTGCAACTCGGCTGGGCTCATCAGGCGTCCCCTTATAGGCGTTTGCTGCGCCGAATCGTCTGCCGGCGCTTTGGGGCCAGCATAGGCTTGGGGGTAAAAACAGCCGGGTGCAAAAGCGACAGCGCAATTGCCGAAAGCGTCAATGCGCGACAAAGCGCTGGCGACCACAACACCCGCCGATGCGCCGGTGACTGTCTTTTGCGCGGCGCTTAAGCCAGAATCCGCCTCAACTATGGATTAGGAAGCCGCAATGAAATCGATTCTCCTGGCCTTGGCGTTGATCACCAGTGGCGCAGCTGTAGCCGATGATGCCGACCACAACCCGTGTGATGCCGTCGAAAACGACCAGCAAACGCTGGCGTGCTCGGTGTTTAGCCGCAACACCGCCGAACAGTTGTTGGCTGAAAACTTCGAGGCCCTGCAAGCGCGCATCACCGCGCTGTACGGCAGCAACGCGACGCAGCTCAACAACATCACCAGCAAAATCAAAACCGCGCAGACCCTGTGGGTGCACCAGCGTGACGCCGATTGCGCGATTGTGGTGTTCCCGGCCAAAGCCGGCACCGAGGCGTTCAACATTGCTCAAAACGACTGCATTGCGGCAGTCAGCGATGACCGCTCGGAGTTTCTGGAATCGATTGGTCAGGAATGACCCATGAGGCACGTATGACTATTTGCGGGATTGAAATCAAAGGCAGTGAAGCCATTTTTGCCCTGGCCACCCAGGGCGCTGGCGGCCTTGAGCACGTGGCCATCAGCACCAAAAAAATTAACCTGGACGACGATGAAAACGCCGCCAGCGTCAAAGCCTTCGCCGCCCAACTGGCTGACTGTGTGAAGGCCAACGCCATCACCCGCATCGCGATCAAAAAGCGCAGCAAAAAAGGCGAGTTTGCCGGTGGCCCCACCACCTTCAAAATCGAAGGCATCCTGCAATTGCTGGAGGGTTGCGAGGTGCAGTTACTGTCGCCGCAAACCCTCAACGCGCAATTTAAAAAGCACGCGTATGAGCTGCCAGCCTCGCTCAACAAATACCAGCACGACGCCTACAAAACCGCCTGCGCAGCGCTGCTCAAGGGTTAAACGCCAGGCACAAAAAAGCCCCGAAACTGCCGTTACAGTGTTGGGGCCAAGGGTGTGCGTGCCGTGACGGTGACCAAACCTCAGGCAGTGTTACTGAGCCCAGTCTGCCAGCCCCGCGCCTTGGCACTTAGCCAAAAACGACCTGTTCTTAGGCATACCAGACATCGCGCCAAACCCCGCTTGCCCGTTCATGGAAGCCCTACCAGAATCAAGCTTCGATCGCCTCTCTGTGAAAGGATAAAAAGCATGATGCACGCAGACTTGATTGATGAGCAGGACCTGCTGAGCCAACTGCGCTCGCTGGGCTTTGACGTGTCGGGTAACGCCGAGCAAGCCTGCTCTGCGGTGGTGTGCGGCCTGAACGAGACCAACGCGCGCGCACTCAAGGGCCTGGTAGAAAAGCTCTACACCGGCAGCGCAACCATCTTGCCCGCCGTGCGCCAGGCCATCGACCAGCAATTGCTGCCGGGGCTGGTGCAATACAAGCAAAGCCGGGGGTGAGCGTAACCCCCTGTAGGAGCGAGCTTGCCTCGCGATCTTTTGAACCTTTAAAAGATCGCGAGACAAGCTCGCTCCTACAGAGGCTTTGACTACACCCTCACACTGGCAAACGTCGACTCGTGCCGCGCCTGATGCAGCGACGCCATCGGCCCGGCCAGCGGGGTCAGCAGCAGGGACTGCGGGATCGGCACCAAGGTGGTTTGCTGCGCAGTATTGGACCCCACACGCTCATCACGCGGCGGGATGCCAAAGTACTCGCGGTAACACTTGGAGAAATGTGGCGTCGAGACAAACCCGCACACCGCCGCCACTTCGATAATCGACATGGGCGTTTGCTTGAGCAACTGGCGCGCACGCACCAGGCGCAGCTTGAGGTAGTACCGCGACGGCGAGCAGTGCAAGTACTTCTGGAACAGCCGCTCCAGTTGGCGACGCGACACGGTCACGTACACCGCCAGCTCATCGAGGTCGATGGGTTCCTCAAGGTTGGCTTCCATCAGCGCAACGATTTCCTGCAACTTCGGCTGGTTGGTGCCCAGCATGTGCTTGAGCGGCACGCGCTGATGGTCCTGTTCGTTACGAATGCGCTCATACACAAACATTTCCGAAATGGCGGCCGACAATTCGCGGCCATGATCGCGGCTGATCAAATGCAGCATCATGTCCATCGGCGCCGTGCCACCCGAGCTGGTAGAGCGGCTGCGGTCGAGGGTAAACAGACGGGTACTCATGGACACCCGCGGGAAGGCTTCCTGCATCGAGGCCAGACATTCCCAATGCACGCTGCAATCAAAACCGTCCAGCAGCCCGGCATACGCCAGCGCCCAACTGCCGGTGCACACCGCACCCAAACGGCGCGACTGGCGCGCCTGGCTTTGCAGCCAAGACACGTGCTCACGCGTTACCGCGCGTTGAATGCCGATACCGCCGCACACAATCACCATGTCCAGCGCCGGCGCCTTGTGCATGCTGGCGTCGGGGGTAATTTGCAAACCATCACTGGCCCACACTTGGCTACCGTCAGCGCTTAAGGTGCTCCAGCGATACAACTCGCGGCCCGACAACTGATTGGCCATGCGCAGGGGCTCAATCGCAGACGCCAAAGAAATAAGTGTGAAATTGTCCAGCAGCAGAAAGCCGATGGATTGAGGCGTACGGTTCTGGGGTTGGGCCCCGGAGTTGAACGACGTCATGCGGTATCTCCTCACACAAAGCGGGTGATGGCCCCAGGCGCAGGCTCTTGTTATGACCCACCGTTTACGGGGGCTTTGCCATGACAATGCAAATGCCGCGCCTAAACTTGAATAGGTATTCAATAAAATCTGAAAACGACGTCGTAATGCGTCTAGGTGGGAGGTGCCGAACACGGCTCTAAACACCGTCTAAACAGACGTAGCGCAGGGCGCAGAGCCGTGTTGAGCAAATCGGTAGCACTTGTGGGAAACACGTAGGACGGGCCCGTGTCACCAAAGGTGCAGGTGGGGATGTGCGCTGAAAGGGGGCGCGGTGCGCTGTAACCGGGCAGAATTATCCAGCTTTAATTAGTCGCCCGTATCGAATTAACATTCTGAGGCATAAATTTGACTGGCTTGTAGTTCCTTAAGGCGAAATCCATGGGTGACAGTTTATAAATGCCTCTGTCATTTCTAAAAATCCTCATCGGTGTGCTTGATTGATATATTTCCCCGACCACCATATCCGGTATCCACTCGTCTGGAAGCATGGCAGTCACAGGACCATTAAACCCTTTTGCGGGTAGCCGGGTTAAGTTGGCAACGTCTTGGGCAAATCCCAAGTTCGCACTGGTGCATATAATTAAATCAACCGCTTTATAATCCCTAAAATCCACACCGGCGTCACGAGCTAGCGTAACC
This sequence comes from Pseudomonas sp. PS01297, assembly GCF_029959305.1. Lineage (NCBI taxonomy): Bacteria > Pseudomonadati > Pseudomonadota > Gammaproteobacteria > Pseudomonadales > Pseudomonadaceae > Pseudomonas > Pseudomonas sp. PS01297. Next base: position 19,223 of record NZ_JASCPQ010000071.1, on the reverse strand, counting down.
AGCCCTTTAGAACTCAAGGGTATGTTGCCTGCAGCTACAACTGTTTTTCCACCAAGGCGCCCTCCATGACCGCCCAGAACAAGTTTTTTATACCCTGATTTAGAGACTCGTTCGAAGGCGACAATACCATCAGCCAACTTTCTAATATTTGAAATTTCCGCGGACTTGGTGCCCAAGAAAAAATCGGCAACTGCCGTTTTCATATTTTTAAGTGAGCGATTAATCGCTTGAAAAAAATGACCACTAGAGTCTCCAAAGTTAAGAGGGTCGCCAGCACAGTATCCGTACGCATTAATACCGCCCTGTCCAAACGGGCTCATGCTGTCCGGGCTATTAAAACGCATCAACACCGGGTTAAACGCCCGATACCCATTGCCCAACAAGTAATGCCCCGTCACCGGGTCAGCCCGTTCGCCATTAAAGCCCAGCACACTGGCCACGCCACTGTCAGCCGGGCGATGGCCATACACGCTGTAAGCAATGGGTTGGGTTTTATCGGGGTTTACTGTGTGCAACACCGAGCGTTGCAGGTCGGTGGCCAGCAGGTTGCTGCCTCCCGATCCGCCCTCGGCCAACACGTGATCGCCCACCTGAAACACACTGCGCTGCACCGTGCCCTCAATTTCGGTAGTCATGCGCGAGCGGTTGTAAAAGCGCCGAATACCCGCCGTCTGGATTAAGCGGTCCAGTGGGTCGTAGGCATAAAGGACTGTGGGCATGTGTGTACGCTCGTCGTGTACAGGGACTTGCGCTCAGCTTGCACCTGCACGGAGCAACTGCCTACTGGCAGATCTGCTAGGTATAAACCTCTGTAGGAGCGAGCTTGCCTCGCGATCTTTTGATCGTTAAAAGATCGCGAGGCAAGCTCGCTCCTACAAAAAAGTTGAGCCCCCTTGGCACCGTGAAAATCAGCCGTTTCGTACGACGTTTCGCTTTCAATCCAAGGACACTTCCGAGAAAATCCCGTTCGCTTGCGCCCACTCCATTCGGGGCATAGTCTCGGCCATCGCTGCCAAAAACAGCGGTCGGGTTTAGTAGCCCGGTTTAGTTCGGCGCAAGGCGCCACCTCCGCGAGGCGCTTTTTTACGGCCTGCGTTTTATGGTGGTCGTGCGCAGGGCGCCTTCGGGCGCGCCGGGTCCCGAACTTACCGGTCTACTAACCTGCGTGCGGCTGCCACCTTCGTTTAGTAGCGACAGGTACAGCTCCTTTAATTAAGTTCGGAGTTGTAACCATGAAAAAACTGACACCCGATCCACCTGTCACCTCCCCCGATGCCGTTGAGCGCACGTCACAGTTACTGGACCGTGCGGCGGCCGATCGCGCCCTTGATTACTACCTGCACAACCATAAGCCTCCACGGCACATGGATCAGGCCATGTATGCCATACCCGGCAGCGTCAATTTAGAAGCGGCTTTGGCCCAGGCGTCAGACTTGTTGCGCTGTATGGTTGCTTCGGCGAGTGAGGCGGGGAATGGTTTGAGCGGCAATCAGCGCGATGTGGTGTTGTCCATAGGGCACTTGGCGGAGCTGGCCAAGACCTTTGTCGATACATCGCTGGACCGTCTGGTCACGCACTAAACGGTACGCGCCTGAGTGCAAGCAGGCGCGTTAAATCAAAATGTCTGAAGGTCAGCCGTTGAAAACAACGGGGAAAAAATCTTTATCAGAAACATCGACGCCATTGGATCTTAAAAAGGTAGCGCTTCTGACTTCTGTCATTCCGCGCTCTAACCATGATATTGCTCTGGTTTCTTGCCTCCAGATATCCTTTGGCCCTAAACCAACCGCGACGACTTTCATATAGGCTGTAGTGGGCACTTTGTACTTCAAAGAAATTTTCGCACTCAATGAGTGTTTACCCCTCACCGCCGAAAAACAACTAATCATGTGAACACTATTGTAATTCGCCACATCCACTTTATTCTTGCGAAGTGAATCCAACATCTTTTTATTGCTCAACACTCTGCGCCCGCTCAATGGATACCCTTGTTTAATCCCATGAGCATCAATAACTAACCGCCTTGCTGGCAGACCATCTATTTTGTGTATTTCGTCTGCCACATAAACACCAGATTGAATTTTCTTTATATTCTCATAAACAATATTATCTTGAGCATAGGCCGAAGACCAATATTCACCCGCTGAATCAACGACCGTCGTTTTTCTTTTCATCACCGCATTGATCGCATTACGCGCCCATACAAATAAATGCCCAGATGGATCACTATAATTTCCAGGGTTCCCTCCACAATACCCATACGCATTAATCCCGCCTTTCCCAAACGGGCTCCAACTGTCCGGGCTGTTAAAACGCATCAACACCGGGTTAAACGCTCGATATCCATTGCCCAATAAATAATGCCCCGTCACCGGATCAGCGCGCTCGCCATTAAACCCCAGCACACTGGCCACGCCGCTTTCAGCCGGGCGATGGCCATACACGTTGTAAGCCATGGGTTGGGTTTTATCGGGGTTAACCGTGTGCAATACCGAGCGTTGCAAGTCGGTGGCCAGCAGCTTGCTGCCACCCGCCCCGCCCTCGGCCAACACGTGATCGCCCACCTGAAACACACTGCGCTGCACCGTGCCCTGGATTTCGGTGGTCATGCGCGAGCGGTTGTAAAAGCGCCGAATGCCCGCCGTCTGGATCAAGCGGTCCAGTGGGTCGTAGGTATAGAGGACTGCGGGCATGTGTGTACGCTCGTCGTGTACAAGTACGCTCAGCTTGCACCGGCGCTGCACAGCTGCCTACTGGCAGATCTGCTAGGTATAAACCTCTGTAGGAGCGAGCTTGCCTCGCGATCTTTTGATCGTTAAAAGATCGCGAGGCAAGCTCGCCCCTACAAAAAAGTTGAGCCCCCTTGGATCCGCGAAAATCAGCCATTTCGTACGACGTTTCGCTTTCAATCCAAGGACACTTCCGAGAAAATCCCGTTCGCTTGCGCCCACTCCATTCGGGGCATAGTCTCGGCCATCGCTGTAAAAAACAGCGGTCGGGTTTAGTCGCCCAGTATGTGAGCAAGGCGCAAGGCGCCACCTGAGTGAGGCGCTTTTTTTCGGCCGCAGCTTTATGGTGGCCGTGCGCAGGGCACCTTAGGGTGCGCCGGTTTCCAAGCTCACCGGTCGACTAACCTGCGTACGGCTGCCACCCATTCGTTTAGTCGCGACAGGTGTCAGTTCCCTTAACGAGGTTGGAGCTGTAACCATGAAAAAACTGACACCCGATCCACCTGCCACATCCCCCGATGCCGTTGAGCGCACGTCACAGTTACTGGACCGTGCGGCGGCCGATCGCGCTCTTGATTACTACCTGCACAACCATAAGCCTCCACGGCACATGGATCAGGCCATGTATGCCATACCCGGCAGCGTCAATTTAGAAGCGGCTTTGGCCCAGGCGTCAGACTTGTTGCGCTGCATGGTTGCTTCGGCGAGTGAGGCGGGGAATGGTTTGAGCGGCAATCAGCGCGATGTGGTGCTATCCATAGGGCACTTGGCGGAGCTGGCCAAGACCTTTGTCGATACATCGCTGGACCGTCTGGTCACGCACTAAACGGCACGCGCCTGAGTGCAAGCAGGCGCGTTAAAAGCACTGCGTATTGGATTGAAATCGGGCTTATCCGGGTGTAAAAGTTACTGGTCTATAGTAATCACTGGATAACCCTTGCCTGATAAGAGCTGCTCTATCTGAAACCATTGAACTCACGCGTATATAGCGAGCCATTGGATCGGCTGCGGTACTATCAACAACATCCAGCAGGTAACTTGAAGGCCTGCGCTGTACCTCCCCCTTGTAACCCGTTACGGGTACATTCAAATAATCAGAGAGTTCTTGAGCAAAAGATTTTCCCGTATAGCTGGCCACATCTGCAGAATGACACATTATTAAATTGACCTCTTTGGCCTTCTTCATAAGCCCATTTGACACTAGCGCTTTACCCAGTTCTTCTGCTGTAAACGCTTGGCCACTAGAAGCAATAACGCCTACCTGTTTACCACCGTGTTCATAAAAACCACCATGCCCTACTACCTCAAGCCTCGAGAATTTATGATCATTGGCTACTGTTCGGCCCGCATAAATATTCGGCATTAACACTTTAAAATCCATCATTAACTGGCTCTCCAGGTCGATTGAGCTACGTCTGGCAATGACGGGAGCCGCCTGTACTGCGAGAGATCTTTTACTCCCTGACTTAAACAACCAATTTTTCAACGCACGCCAAAAATGCCCGCTGGGATCAACCCGATTAACCGGATCGCCCCCCGCATACCCATAACTATTAATCCCGCCCCGCCCAAACGGGCTCCAACTGTCCGGGCTGTTAAAACGCATCAACACCGGGTTAAACGCCCGATAGCCATTGCCCAATAAATAATGCCCCGTCACCGGATCAGCCCGTTCGCCATTAAAGCCCAGCACACTGGCCAGGCCGCTTTCAGCCGGGCGATGGCCATACGCGTTGTAAACAATCGGTTGGGTTTTATCGGGGTTTACTGCGTGCAACACCGAGCGTTGCAGGTCGGTGGCCAGCAGGTTGCTGCCATCCACTCCGCCCTCGGCCAACAAGTGATCGCCCACCTGAAACACACTGCGCGGCACTGTGCCCTGGATTTCGGTGGCTAAACGGGCCTGGTTGTAGAAGCGCTGGTGACCGGCAACGTCTGTCAGTCGATCAAGTGGGTCGTAACGGTAGAGGCGGAGCATAGACACATCCATAGGTCAGCAAATGCCATTACCTTGTGCCCTGCACGACTCATTGCCTACTGGCAGAACTGCTAGGTTCAGCCCCTGTAGGAGCGAGCTTGTCTCGCGATCTTTTGATCGTTAAAAGATCGCGAGGCAAGCTCGCTCCTACAGTTATCAACATTCCACGGCACTCACGGCTAACCCGCCGCGTGAGGTTTCTTTGTATTTGTCGTGCATGTCGGCGCCGGTGTCGCGCATGGTGCGGATCACCCGGTCCAGTGAGATGAAGTGCTGACCGTCCCCGCGCAGGGCCATTTGCGCGGCGTTGATGGCTTTGACCGCCGCAATGGCGTTGCGCTCGATGCACGGCACTTGCACCAGCCCGCCCACCGGGTCACAGGTGAGGCCCAGGTTGTGTTCCAGACCAATTTCAGCAGCGTTGCACAGTTGCTCGGGGCTGGCCCCGAGGATTTGCGCCAGCCCGGCCGCAGCCATGGCGCAGGCCGAACCGACTTCGCCCTGGCAACCCACTTCGGCACCCGAAATCGAGGCGTTCTTTTTGCACAAAATGCCAATCGCCGCCGCGCTTAATAAGTAGTCGACGACGTTGGCTTCGCTAACCTCGTCGCTGAACTTCATAAAGTAGTGCAGCACCGCCGGGATGATGCCCGCCGCGCCGTTGGTGGGCGCCGTCACCATGCGCCCGCCTGCGGCGTTTTCTTCGTTGACCGCCAGGGCGAACAAGTTGACCCATTCCATGGCGCTCAAGGTTGAGCCGATCACGTTGGGCTTGCCCAGTTCCTGCAAGCTGCGGTGCAAACGGGCGGCGCGGCGGCGCACGTTGAGGCCGCCGGGCAGGATGCCTTCGTGTTTCAAGCCGTGCTCGACGCAGTCCTGCATGGCGCGCCAAAGCTTGATCAGGCCACAGCGGATTTCATCTTCGCTGCGCCAGGTGCGTTCGTTGGCCATCATCAAGGCGGCCACGCTCAGGTGATGTTCGCGGCACAAATCAAGCAGTTCCACAGCGCTGCCAAAGTCATAGGGCAACTCGGTGCGGTCCATGTCCATGACGCCGCTGGCCGCTTGCGCCGCATCCACCACAAACCCCCCGCCCACCGAGTAGTAAGTGTCGCGGTGCAGTTCGCCATTATCCGTCTCGGCGATCAGGGTCATGGCGTTGGGGTGGAACGGCAGGTTTTCGTCGAGCAGGCGCATGTCGCTGGCCCACACAAACGGGATGGGCAAATAACCATCGAGCAGCAAGGTCTGGCTGTCGTGCAGCTCAGCGATGCGCGGGGCGATCTGCGCCGGGTCAATGGCGTCTGGCCACTCGCCCATCAGGCCCATGATCACGGCGTTGTCGCTGCCATGCCCGATGCCGGTGGCCGACAGGGAACCGTAAAGCTGCACCTCAATGCGTCGCACCTGTTGCAGTTGGTCGCGTTCGCGCAACCCCTGCACAAACAGCGCAGCAGCCCGCATGGGCCCCACGGTGTGGGAGCTGGAGGGGCCAATGCCGATCTTGAACAGGTCAAACACGCTGATAGCCATGGGGACGAGCCTCGTAATGAGTGCTCGCATCATGGTCGGTTTCCAGCCCCTGAAAACGTCCAGCAACGACTCGCTATTGTCTGCCAGCGCCGTCGCCGTTTTATGCGGATCAGACGCGGGAAAAGTGCGGTTTTTGGGGAGGAAACGTCCAAATGCGACCTCGCAGGTATCAGATACGACCCTGCCTGTACTGGATGCGACGCGGGCGGTAGGCGTTTGATTTTGGCTGTTACATGATCAGTCTCGACTCGATTGCCAGATGCCAACCGGCATCACCCGAGGGGGCGGCTTTTCGATCGAAAACTGCCACCCAGACACACAGGAGTCGTTGCATGAAACATTCCTACCCTTTGCTGTTGGCTGCCGTACTGAGTCTGCCCGCCATCGCCCAGGCTGCCGAGCCTGCGCAGTGCAGCACGGTTAATTTTTCGGACGTGGGCTGGACCGATATCGCGGTCACCACGGCGGTCACCAGCGCAGTACTGGATGCACTGGGCTACAAAACCAAAACCACCATGATTTCGGTGCCGGTGACGTACAAGTCCCTGGCCGATGGCAAAAACATGGACGTCTTTTTGGGCAACTGGATGCCCACCATGGAAAACGACATCAAGGCCTACCGCGATGCGGGCACTGTTGAAACGGTGCGCGCCAACCTGGAAAACGCCAAGTACACCCTCGCCGTACCGCAGGCGCTGTATGACAAGGGCCTTAAGGACTTCGCTGACCTGCCTAAATTCAAGAAGGAACTGGACGGCAAGATCTACGGGATCGAACCGGGCAACGACGGCAATCGCACGATTCAAAGCATGATCGACAAGAACGCATTTGGCCTCAAGGACGCAGGCTTCAAGGTGGTTGAGTCGAGCGAAGCCGGGATGTTGTCGCAAGTCGAACGCGCTCAGCGACGCGGCACCGACGTGGTGTTTTTGGGCTGGGAACCGCACCCCATGAACACCCGCTTCAAGATGAAGTACCTCACCGGTGGCGATGATTTTTTTGGCCCCAACTTCGGCCAGGCCACCATCTACACCAACACCCGCAAAGGCTACACACAGGAATGCAGCAACGTTGGTCAGTTGCTGAAAAACCTGGTGTTCACCCTCGACATGGAAAGCACGCTGATGGGCAAGGTGCTGGACGACAAGATCAAGCCGGATGTGGCTGCCAAGGCCTGGCTTAAACAGAACCCGCAGGTGCTCGACACCTGGCTCGCGGGTGTGACCACGGTTGATGGCAAGCCGGGGCTTGAGGCGGTCAAGGCCAGCCTCGCGAAGTAATCGCGGACGCCAGCCGGCTTGCCGCCCTGGCTCCGTTTTCACTCCACTTGCATGCGGACGTTCATACCATGCTGATAGATCACAAAATCCCGTTGGGCGAGTACATCGCCGACTTCGTCGACTGGCTGACCAAACATGGCGCCAATATCTTCGATGCCATTGCGACCACACTCGAAGCCATGATCCATGGCGTGACGTTTGCGCTGACCTGGTTCAACCCGCTGGCGTTTATCGGGTTGATCGCGTTGTTTGCCCACCTGATTCAACGCAAGTGGGGGCTTACGGTCTTTGTTGCGTTGTCATTTTTGCTGATCCTCAACCTGGGGTATTGGCAAGAAACCATGGAAACCCTCGCGCAGGTGGTGTTTGCCACCTTTGTCTGCGTGATCATCGGCGTGCCGCTGGGCATTGTCGCCGCGCATAAACCGGCGGTGTATACGTGCATGCGCCCGGTGCTGGACTTGATGCAAACCGTGCCGACGTTTGTGTACCTCATCCCTACCTTGACCCTGTTTGGTCTGGGCGTGGTGCCGGGGCTGATTTCGACCGTGGTGTTTGCGATTGCCGCGCCGATCCGCCTCACCTACCTGGGCATTCGTGACGTGCCCCATGAACTGCTGGATGCCGGCAAGGCGTTTGGCTGTTCGCGCCGCCAGTTGCTCACCCGTATCGAACTGCCCCACGCCATGCCGAGCATCGCGGCCGGGGTGACCCAGTGCATCATGCTGTCGCTGTCGATGGTGGTGATCGCCGCGCTGGTGGGTGCTGATGGCCTGGGCAAACCGGTGGTCAACGCCCTGAACACGGCTGACATCGCGCTGGGCTTTGAAGCCGGGCTGGCGATTGTGTTGCTGGCGATCATGCTCGACCGGATCTGCAAACAGCCGGACGCCAAAAAAGGAGCTGACGCATGAGTATTATTCGCTTCGACAAGGTTGACGTGATCTTCGCCAAAAAACCGCGTGAGGCGCTGAGGCTGCTGGATGAGGGCCTTTCGCGGGATCAGATCCTGAAAAAAACCGGGCAGATTGTCGGCGTTGAAAAGGCCAGCCTGGACATCGACAAAGGTGAAATCTGCGTGCTCATGGGCTTGTCCGGCTCGGGCAAATCCAGCTTGCTGCGCTGTATCAACGGCCTCAACACGGTGAGCCGTGGCCAGTTGTTTGTGGAGCACGAAGGCAAGCAAATCGACATCGCCTCGTGTACCCCCGCCGAGCTGAAAATGATGCGCACCAAGCGCATTGCCATGGTCTTTCAAAAGTTCGCCCTGATGCCCTGGCTGACGGTGCGCGAGAACATCAGCTTTGGCCTGGAAATGCAGGGCCGCCCTGAAAAAGAGCGCAAGGCGCTGGTGGATGAAAAGCTGGAGCTGGTGGGCCTGAGCCAATGGCGCAATAAAAAGCCCGACGAATTGAGCGGCGGCATGCAGCAGCGTGTTGGCCTGGCGCGGGCGCTGGCGATGGACGCCGACATTCTGCTGATGGACGAACCCTTCTCTGCGCTCGACCCGCTGATTCGTCAGGGCCTGCAAGACGAGTTGCTGGAACTGCAACGCAAGCTCAGCAAGACCATCGTGTTTGTCAGCCACGACCTGGATGAGGCGCTGAAACTGGGCAGCCGCATCGCGATCATGAAAGACGGCAAGATCATCCAGTACAGCAAGCCGGAAGAAATCGTGCTCAACCCGGCCGATGACTACGTGCGCACGTTTGTCGCGCACACCAACCCGCTGAACGTGTTGTGCGGGCGCAGCCTGATGCGCACGCTGGACAACTGCAAACGTATCAACGGCTCGGTGTGCATTGATCCGGGGGATGATTCGTGGATCGACCTGCACGAAGGCAACACCATCAAAGGCGTGCGCAATGGCGCGGGCGTGGTGGATTTACAGCAATGGAAAAGCGGGCAATCGGTCGACAGCCTGGGCCGCAGGCCGACGCTGGTGGACTCTAATATCGGCATGCGCGATGCGCTGCAAATTCGTTACCAGACCGGTAACAAACTGGTGCTGCACGACAATCAGAAAGTGGTGGGGATACTGGGTGATACCGAGTTGTATCACGCGTTGTTGGGCAAGAATTTGGGTTAAGCCATCATGTAGCCGCTGCCGAAGGCTGCGATAAGGACCGCAGGGCCTTCAACAGCAGGGTCGCTTCGCAACCCATCGCAGCCTGCGGCAGCGGCTACATGCTCGATGCTCTTAGCTGTAAACGCGGCCAAGGAGCTGGCGATGGCTTTCAAACTGATCGAGCACGTCGCGGCAGATTTGCTCGTCAGTGAAGCCCATCAAGTCGTACTCCTGGTTGCCGTTGTGCAGGTACACCTCGGCCCGGTAGTAACGGCTGCGCACTTCGTCTTGCCCGGAGTCGCTCGGCGCGGCCAGGTAGCCGTCCAGGCTCACTTCGTAGACAAACGGGTTGCCTTCTTCCATGTCTACTCGCACACCCATGCAGCGCTTGGCGGCGCCCAACAGGGTTTGCACGTGCAGGCCTTGAGCACGCAATTGCGCCGCCGCTTCTTCCAGCGCCGGGGTCACGTGCCTGTCCATAAAGCGCTGCACCACCGCCTGGGTCGGTTGCAGGTCCTGGGTGGTCAAACGCTCGCTGAAACCACGACGACCACGGGCCGCCAGTTCCGCTTGCTCTTGCTCTACCAAGGTGTCTTGGCGCATGGCTTTGTGCAGGCCAAACATAAACAGCACCAGCACCACCGAGAACGGCAGGCCCGCCAGCACCACCATGGTTTGCATGGCTGCAAAGTTACCGGCAAACAACAAGCCAATGGTCACCAGGGTGATCACCACCGACCAGAAAATGCGCAGCCAGTGCGGCGCGTCTTCGTCTACGTCGCCGCCTTTGCACGACAGGTTGGCCATCATCACCGCGCCCGAATCCGCCGGGGTCAGGAACAACACGAAGCCAACAAAAATCGACACACCAATCACGATTTTCGACGCGGGGTAATGCTCAAGCAGTTGGTAAATCGCCATCGACGGTTGTTCAAGGGCAGTTTTGCCCAGTTCTACCGCGCCCTGATTCACCACCAGGTCCAGTGCCGAGTTACCGAAAATCGACAGCCACGCCAGGGTGAAGCCCAGCGGAATCAACAGCACGCCGGCGACCAGTTCACGCACGGTACGACCACGGGAAATACGCGCGATGAACATGCCCACAAATGGTGCCCAGGAAATCCACCAGGCCCAGTAGAACAGAGTCCACAGTCCCAGCCAGCCTTCGGTTTTCTTGCTGTCGCCTTCGTACACGTACAGGTCGAAGGTTTTCATGATGATGCCGTTGAGGTAATCACCCACGTTCTGCACAAAGCCGTTAAGCAGGTGCAAGGTAGGGCCAAACAACAGCACGAAAATCAGCAGGCCGCTGAACAGGATGATGTTCAGGTTGGACAGCCGACGAATGCCGTTTTCAACGCCCGAGACCGCCGCGATGGTGGCCACGGTGCTCATCACGATGATCACGATCAGCAGGTTGGTGTTGCTGTGCGCCATGCCGAAGAGGTTTTCCAGCCCGGACGACACTTGCATCGAGCCGATGCCCAGGTTGGTCACCAGGCCGAGCAGGGTCACGAACATGCCGAAGCCGTCGACCGCGTGGCCCGCCGCGCCTTTGACCCAACGCTCGCCCATCAGCGGGTACAGCGCCGAACGCAGCGCCAGCGGTTGGTTGTGGCGGTAAGCAAAGTAGGCCACGGCCAACCCCACCAGTGCGTAGATCGCCCAGCCGTGCAGGCCCCAGTGCAAAAAGGTCAGTTGCAACGCCTGACGCGCCGCTTCATGGCTGGCCGACACGCCTTCTGGCGGGTTGAAGAAGTGGTCCAGCGGCTCGGACGCGCCGAAGTACAGCAAGGAAATGCCGATACCCGACGAGAACAGCATCCCGGCCCACGCGCCGTAACTGAAGTCGGGGGTGTCTTGCTTGGTGCCCAGTTTCAGTTTGCCGTAGGACGAGAACGCCAGGCCCACGACAAAAATCAGATAGGCGGCGATGACCACCATGTAGTACCAGCCGAAGCTGCGCGACAGCCACTCTTGGGCAACGCCCAGAATGTGCCCGGCTTCTTCAGGGAAGGCGATCAGGATGGCAGTCAACAACAGTATCAAGGCGGTAGAGGTGTAAAACACCCAACCATTGACCGTCACCTTTTGTGGCGGGGTCTTTATAAGAGAGGCAGAACTCATTGCACGGGTGCTCCAGGCAAGTGCGACACAAGGACTAAAGGCAACGCACCACTCGACCAATCGGTTACATAGCGACCAACGGTCGAGTGATATAAAGACACCGCTAAAAAAACCGGACCCTGCCTGTCCCTGAGCAGGGCCTGCTTCTGTAGGAGCGAGCTTGCTCGCGATCTTTTGATCCGTTGAAAAGATCGCGAGGCAAGCTCGCTCCTACAAACGCAGGGGATCCGGCGGTATTTACCGTGTCGTTTTTCGGCACTTGTTGTAGGAAAAGCACCACAGCACGCGACGAATTGTCGCAGATCTTATTCTTTGTTGATTGAACGTTCAATCAAAACAAAATAGACTGGCCGTCGTTCAGTGATTGTCATGCGCTGCGCGCCGGCCCCAAGGAGATGCACACAATGCCCAAGGTCGGTATGCAACCCATACGCCGCCAGCAGTTGATCGAAGCCACTTTGACGGCGGTCGATCAGGTCGGGATGGCAGATGCCAGCATTGCGCTAATCGCCCGTTTGGCGGGCGTTTCAAACGGCATCATCAGTCACTATTTCAAGGACAAGAACGGTCTGATCGCCGCCACCATGCGGTATCTGATGAACGTTTTGATCGATAACGTCGCCGAGCGCCGCCAAGCACTCGACGATGACAGCCCAAGGGCGCACTTGAAGGTGATCGTTGAAGGCAACTTCGACGCGAGCCAGGTCAGTGGCCCGGCGATGAAAACCTGGTTGGCCTTTTGGGCAGCCAGCATGCACCAACCGTCGTTGCACAGATTGCAGCGGATCAACGATCACCGCTTGTACTCCAATCTGTGCTGCCAATTTCGTCGCGTGTTGCCGCAGGCTCAAGCCCGCAACGCTGCACGGGGCCTGGCAGCTCTCATCGATGGTCTATGGTTGCGGGGTGCTCTGTCGGGTGACGCTTTCGACACCGAACAGGCACAACGCATCTGCTACGAATACATGGATCTACAACTGGCGAAACAGGTGAGTTAGGCCTCAATTAACGCTTAACCCCTGAACTGTCGTGAATCTGCGCTGCCACAGTTAGATGGCACCCGATTGACGATTAACGCCCACCACTTGTCTGCACTTGCGAGGATTTTATGGCCCGTTTCGAATTGCAAAAACTCTACATCGACGGCGGCTACACCGACGCCGGTAGCGACGCTACTTTCGATGCCATCAACCCGGCTAACGGCGAAGTCCTCGCACAAGTGCAACGTGCGACCAAGGAAGACGTCGAGCGCGCTGTTGTCAGCGCTGAAAAAGGCCAGAAAATCTGGGCCGCCATGACCTCCATGGAGCGTTCGCGCATTCTGCGTCGCGCCGTTGAGATCCTGCGCGAGCGCAACGATGAACTGGCGGCTCTGGAAACCCTGGACACCGGCAAGTCGTACTCCGAAACCCGTTACGTCGACATCGTCACCGGCGCCGACGTGCTGGAATACTACGCAGGCCTGGCGCCCGCCATCGAAGGCGAACAGATCCCGCTGCGCACCACCTCTTTCGTTTACACCCGCCGCGAGCCGCTGGGCGTTGTGGCCGGTATTGGCGCCTGGAACTACCCGATCCAGATCGCCCTGTGGAAATCCGCACCGGCCCTGGCGGCCGGTAACGCGATGATCTTCAAGCCAAGCGAAGTCACCTCGCTGACCACCTTGAAGCTAGCTGAGATCTTCACCGAAGCGGGCCTGCCAGACGGCGTGTTCAACGTTCTGACCGGCAGCGGCCGTGAAGTCGGCACCTGGCTGACCGAGCACCCGCGCATCGAGAAAATCTCGTTCACCGGCGGCACCGACACCGGCAAAAAAGTGACCTCCAGCGCCACCAGCTCTTCCTTGAAGGAAGTGACCATGGAACTGGGCGGCAAGTCGCCACTGATCATTTTTGACGACGCTGACCTGGACCGCGCGGCTGACACCGCGATGATGGCCAACTTCTACAGCTCGGGCCAGGTGTGCACCAACGGCACCCGCGTGTTCGTGCCAACCGCACTCAAAGCCGCTTTCGAAGCCAAGATTTTGGAGCGCGTTGCGCGCATCCGCATCGGCAACCCGGAAGACGAAAACACCAACTTCGGCCCGCTGGTCAGCTTTGCTCACATGGAAAGCGTGCTGGGCTACATTGCCAAGGGTAAAGAAGAAGGCGCCCGCGTGCTGTGCGGCGGCGAACGTCTGACCGAAGGCGCACTGGGCAAAGGCGCCTTCGTGGCCCCGACCGTGTTCACTGACTGCACCGACGAGATGACCATCGTCAAAGAAGAAATCTTTGGCCCGGTGATGAGCATCCTGACGTACGACACCGAAGAAGAAGTGATCCGCCGCGCCAACGACACCGAGTTCGGCCTGGCCGCCGGTATCGTCACCAAAGACCTGAACCGCGCGCACCGCGTGATTCATCAGCTGGAAGCGGGCATTTGCTGGATCAACGCGTGGGGCGAGTCCGACGCAAAAATGCCGGTGGGCGGTTACAAGCAATCGGGCATTGGCCGTGAAAACGGCATCAGCTCGCTGGCCCAGTACACCCAGATCAAATCGGTACAGGTAGAGCTGGGCGACTACGTTTCGGTGTTCTAAGCCCAAAACGTAATACCTGTAGGAGCGAGCTCGTCTCGCGATCTTTTGATCTTTTTAAAGATCGCGAGGCTAGCTCGCTCCTACAGGGTTCCAGTGATCTGACCTACATCAAAGAGGGTGCATTTTATGTCCCAAGAATTCGACTACATCATCATTGGTGCCGGCTCTGCCGGTAACACCCTGGCGACCCGTCTGACTGAAGACCAAGGCGTCACCGTGCTGCTGCTTGAAGCAGGCGGCCCGGACTACCGTTTCGACTTCCGTACCCAAATGCCTGCCGCGCTGGCGTTCCCGTTGCAAGGCCGTCGCTATAACTGGGCGTTTGAAACCGACCCGGAACCGCACATGGACGGCCGCCGCATGGAATGTGGCCGTGGCAAGGGCCTAGGCGGTTCGTCGCTGATCAACGGTATGTGCTACATCCGTGGTAACGCGATGGACTACGACGGCTGGGCAAAAAACCCTGGCCTGGAAGACTGGTCGTACCTGGACTGCCTGCCGTATTTCCGCAAGGCAGAAACCCGCGACATCGGCCCCAACGATTACCACGGTGGCGATGGCCCGGTCAGTGTGACCACGCCTAAAGCCGGTAACAACGTGCTGTTCCACGCCATGGTTGAAGCAGGCGTGCAAGCCGGTTACCCGCGCACCGAAGACTTGAACGGCTACCAGCAAGAAGGCTTCGGCCCGATGGACCGTACCGTGACGCCAAACGGCCGTCGCGCCAGCACCGCTCGCGGTTACCTGGACATCGCCAAACAACGCCCGACGTTGACCATCGTCACCCACGCCCTGACCGACAAGATTATCTTTGAAGGCAAGCGTGCGGTCGGCGTGCATTACATGACCGGCGACAACCACGTGCGCATTGAAGCCAAGGCGCGCAAAGAAGTCCTGCTGTGCAGCGGCGCCATCGGTTCGCCGACTGTACTGCAACGCTCGGGTGTAGGCCCGGCCGAACTGCTCAACAGCCTCGACATCCCGGTGGTGCATGACCTGCCGGGCGTTGGCCAGAACCTGCAAGACCACCTTGAGCTGTACCTGCAATACGCGTGCACTCAGCCGGTGTCGCTGTACCCGTCGCTGCTGTGGTGGAACCAGCCGGCCATTGGCGCCGAGTGGCTGTTCGCCGGCAAAGGCATTGGTGCCAGCAACCAGTTCGAAGCCGGTGGCTTTATCCGCACCCGCGAGCATTTCGACTGGCCGAACATTCAGTACCACTTCTTGCCGGTGGCGATTAACTACAACGGCAGCAACGGTGTGAAAGAGCACGGCTTCCAGGCGCACATGGGTTCCATGCGTTCGCCGAGCCGTGGCCGGGTCAACGTGAAGTCCCGCGACCCGCGTGAATACCCGAGCATCCTGTTCAACTACATGTCCACCGAGCAAGACTGGCAAGAGTTCCGCGACGGCATCCGCCTGACCCGTGAAATCATGCAGCAACCGGCACTGGACGCTTACCGTGGCCGTGAAATCAGCCCGGGCATCGACAAGCAGACCGACGAAGAGCTGGACACGTTTATCCGTGAACACGCCGAAACGGCCTTCCACCCGTCCTGCTCGTGCAAAATGGGCACCGACGAGATGGCCGTGGTTGACGGCGAAGGTCGCGTGCATGGCCTGCAAGGTCTGCGTGTGGTCGATGCCTCGATCATGCCGCTGATCACCACCGGTAACCTGAACGCGCCGACGATCATGATCGCCGAGAAAATCGCCGACAAGATCCGTGGCCGCCAGCCATTGCCGCGCAGCACCGCCGACTACTACGTCGCAGGCGATGCCCCGGTGCGTGGCAAGCCCCTGCGCGAAGTGAGCCGCACCGCGCAGTAACACCCCTGTAGCCGCTGCCGCAGGCTGCGATCGAGCCCGAAGGGGTCGCGCTTTTTAAAAGCGAAGACCCTGCGGGCCTTATCGCAGCCTGCGGCAGCGGCTACACACGTTTCATTCTCCCCCGCTTGCCCCCACCTCTACGCAGGCCTACTCTAGGGCCTCGTTTCGCGTCTCACTCCCCGCTGTACACCCGATTTCCCGCTTTCGGAGGTCCGTGCATGTTCGATTTTTACCCTCAGCTCAAGCAGCGCTTCGCCGCCCTGCGTACCCGAGCCGAGTTCTTTTCGCTGCGTTATGTACGTGAATCCGGGCAATACCTGTCGGTACGCAAGAACATCGCAGAACCGCCTTATTTCAACCACGATCAAGGGGCGATGCTGACCGTCCGGCTTAAGGGCGTGGAAGCCTACGCGGCCACCAACGACTTATCACCGGCGGGGCTGCAAGCCGCGCTGGAACGTGCCGAAGCCCAGGCCCAGTTGATCGCTGACCACGCGCTGCTCGACCTGAGCCACGAGCCGGTGTCCAGCGCCAAGTCTGATTACTGCTCGCCCGATCTCGATCAGGCGTTCCCGTCCCTGAGCGACTGCTATGCGCTGCTGGGCGCCGAGTCAGCCGCCGTGCCCAAGGACGAGCGGCTGGTGAGTTGGGGCGCCTCGCTGGGGCTGACCCATGTCGAGCAGATCTACCTCAACAGCGCAGGCGCCGAGCTGCGTCAGGCGCAACGGTTTGTCTTCCCCGGCATGAGCGTGACCGCCTACGACGGCCAAGACAGCCAAAGTCGCACCCTGGGCCGCGATAATTTTGGCCAGCAAGGCGGCGCCGATGTAATCCGCCGCTGCGGGCTGATCGGCGCAGGCCCCACGGTAGCCGACCAAGCACTGCAATTGCTACTCGCCCCCAACACCCCGCAAGGCACCCGCGACCTGCTGCTGATGCCCGACCAGATGATCCTGCAGATCCACGAGTCCATCGGCCACCCGCTGGAGCTGGATCGGATCTTGGGTGACGAGCGCAATTACGCCGGCACCAGCTTCGTCAAAACCAGCGACTTCGGCAGCCTGCAATACGGCTCCAAACTGCTCAACGTGACATTCGATCCGACGATTCCCGAGCAGCTCGCCAGTTACAGCTTTGACGATGACGGCACCCCGGCGAGCAAAGAATTCTTGATCCGCGAAGGCTTGCTCCTGCGCCCGCTGGGCGGCGCGCTGTCGCAGTTCCGTGCAGGCCTCGAAGGCGTGGCCAACAGCCGCGCCTGCAGCTGGAACCGCGCCCCGATTGACCGCATGGCCAACCTCAATATCGAGCCGGGCGATCAGTCCATGGCGCAATTGATTGGCGGCATCGAGCACGGCATTTTGATGGCCAACAACCGCTCATGGTCGATTGACGATGCCCGCAACAAGTTCCAGTTCGGCTGCGAATGGGGCCAGTTGATCGAAAATGGCGAACTCAAAGGCGTGGTGAAAAACCCCAACTATCGGGGTATTTCCGAGCAGTTCTGGCGCAACCTTAGCGCCGTGGGCGACGCCAGCACCTTTAAAGTATTGGGCACGCCCAACTGCGGCAAAGGTGAGCCAAACCAGGTGATCCGCGTGGGCCATGCGTCCCCGGCCTGTGTATTCAGTCAAATTGATGTGTTTGGAGGGGATGCCTGATGCGTACACCCATAAGTCAGGCCGAGCAGTTCGAAGGGTTGGTGGCGTGGCTGCGCAAGGCGCTGGTCAGCCCCGAGCAATTCACCGTGGGCTACAACGCCGAAACCTCGGAATTTATTCGCTTCAACAAGGGCAAAGTGCGCCAGGCCGGTGTGGTACAGCAGGCCAGCCTTGGCCTCAAGCTGATCAACGAAGGCCGCCATGCCAGCGTCAACATAACCCTGGCCGGCGAGCCTGCGGTTGACCAACAACGGGTGGCCGATGCGCTGAAACAATTGCGCGACACCGTGCCGCTGTTGCCGGTAGACCCGTACCTGCTGCTCAACCCCGAGCCGTGGCACAGCCACACCGAGCAGGCCGAAGCGTTGCCGGACACGGCGCAAGTGCTGGATGAAATCCGCCGCGCCGCCCACGGGGTCGATCTGGTCGGTTTCTACGCCAGCGGCCCGATCAGCTACGGCTACGCCAGCTCGCAAGGCGCGCTGGGCTGGCATGAGGCCAACAGTTTCAACTTTGACTGGAGCCTGTTCCACAGCAACGGCCAAGCGGTTAAAGCCAGCTACGCCGGTGCCCATTGGGACAGCGAGCGCTTCGCCCAGCGCATGCAACTGGCCCGCGAGCAGTTGGCGTATCTCGACCGCCCGGCCCACGTGCTGGCCCCCGGCGAGTACCGCGCTTACCTGGCCCCCGCGGCACTGGAAGAAGTCATGAGCATGCTCTGCTGGGGCGGCTTCTCGGCGCAGGCGCTGGCCAGCAAATACAGCCCGCTGCAAAAGCTCTATGGCGGTGATGCCGAGCTGAGCCCGCTGGTGTCGCTGGACGAACACGTGAGCCAGTCGTTAAGCCCGGCGTTTTCCGGCGAGGGCTACCCGCGCCAGGACTTGTCGCTGGTCAAACACGGCAAGGCCGCCGAGCAACTGGTGAGTTCGCGCAGCGCGGCCGAATACGGCCTCAAGGTCAACGGCGCGCCGGGCAGCGAAGCACCCAGCGCACTGGCAATGGCGGCCGGGCAACTGGCGCAGGCCGATATCCTCAAGCAGTTGGGCACCGGGCTGTACATCAGCAACCTGTGGTACTTGAACTATTCTGATCAACCAGCAGCACGCCTGACCGGCATGACCCGGTTCGCCACGTTCTGGGTCGAAGACGGCGAGATCAAGGCCCCGGTGAATACCATGCGGTTTGATGACAGCGTGTACAGCCTGCTGGGTTCGCAGCTAGAAGCACTGACGGCAGAGCGAGAACTGCTGGTCTCGGCCAGCACCTACGACCAACGCCAGACTGCATCGAATCTATTACCGGGTGCAGTGGTCAAAAAACTCACGCTCACGTTGTAAATACTCTGTAGGAGCGAGCTTGCCTCGCGATCTTTTAAACGATCAAAAGATTGCGAGGCAAGCTCGCTCCTACCGAGGATGGGATGAACAATTAGAAAG
>NZ_JASCPQ010000070.1:0-30920 GCF_029959305.1 Pseudomonas sp. PS01297 | reverse complement strand
CCCCGCTCTGGGGGGGGGGGGGGGGGTGGGGGGGGGTTTGGGGGTATCCGGCCCCCCCCCCCGCTCCCACAGAACCTTCGGTCTTACTGCTGCAATTCCTGTTCGCTGAACAGGTCGCTGAACAAGAAGCTCGACAGGTAGCGCTCGCCCGAGTCCGGCAGGATCACGACGATGGTCTTGCCCTGCATTTCCGGGGTTTCAGCCAGGCGTGCTGCCACGGCCATGGCCGCACCGCCAGAGATCCCGCTCAAGATGCCTTCATCGTGCATCAGGCGCAGAGCCATGGCCTTGGACTCGTCGTCGCCGACCAACTCAACTTTGTCGAGAATCGACAGGTCGAGGTTTTTCGGCACAAAACCTGCGCCAATGCCCTGAATTTTATGCGGCGAGGGTTTGATCTCCTCCCCGGCCAGCGCTTGGGTGATCACCGGCGACGTGATCGGCTCAACGGCGACCGACAGAATCGGCTTGCCCTGGGTGTGTTTGATGTAACGCGATACGCCGGTAATGGTGCCACCGGTGCCCACGCCCGCGACCAGCACGTCCACATCGCCGTCTGTGTCGTTCCAGATTTCCGGGCCGGTGGTTTTTTCGTGGATCGCCGGGTTGGCCGGGTTATCAAATTGCTGCGGCATAAAGTACTGCTCAGGGTTGCTGGCCTGAATTTCAGCAGCTTTATCAATGGCGCCCTTCATGCCCTTGGCCGGCTCGGTGAGTACCAGTTCAGCGCCCAGCGCCTTGAGCACTTTGCGCCGCTCAAGGCTCATCGAAGACGGCATGGTCAGCACCAATTTGTAACCCCGTGCAGCAGCCACAAAGGCCAGACCGATCCCGGTGTTGCCGGAAGTTGGCTCAATAATGGTCATGCCCGGCTTGAGCACGCCACGGCTCTCGGCGTCCCAGATCATGTTGGCGCCAATCCGGCATTTCACCGAATAGCCAGGGTTACGCCCTTCAATCTTGGCCAGAATGGTCACGCCACGCGGCGCAATTTTGTTGATCTGAATAAGAGGTGTGTTACCGATGGAGTGCGCGTTATCTGCAAAAATGCGGCTCATGGCGGGGTCCTTATGCACCTTTTGGGAAGGCCCCAAGGGTAGGCTTCACGGTTCATCGCGTCCAGTCGTGACGCCTCAGTCAGAGACTGAATAAGGCGTCTGCGTTCACCTGAGGCGGACGCCGCGTTATAGTCGGACATACTTTTTTGTCCCCCGCCCTGCCCTTGCAGGCCTGGATCATGGTTTGAGGAATTGCAGATGAAGTTTGAAGGCACCCGCGCCTACGTGGCCACTGATGACCTGAAACTGGCGGTCAACGCAGCGATCACCCTGGAGCGCCCGCTGCTGGTCAAGGGCGAACCCGGCACCGGCAAGACCATGCTCGCCGAACAACTGGCCGAGTCCTTTGGCTGCAAGCTGATTACCTGGCACATCAAGTCCACCACCAAAGCCCATCAAGGCCTGTACGAGTACGACGCCGTGAGCCGCTTGCGCGATTCGCAACTGGGCGTGGACAAAGTGCACGATGTGCGCAATTACCTTAAAAAAGGCAAATTGTGGGAAGCCTTTGAGGCCGAAGAGCGGGCCATCCTGCTGATCGACGAAATCGACAAGGCCGACATCGAGTTCCCCAACGACCTGCTGCAAGAACTCGACAAGATGGAGTTCTACGTTTACGAGACCGATGAAACCATCAAGGCCAAGGTCCGCCCGATCATCATCATTACCTCCAACAATGAAAAAGAACTGCCGGATGCGTTTTTGCGCCGCTGCTTCTTCCACTACATCAACTTCCCGGATCGCACGACGCTGCAGAAGATCGTCGACGTGCACTTCCCGGATATCAAGAAAGAGCTGGTCAGTGAAGCGCTGGACGTGTTCTTCGATGTGCGAAAAGTACCCGGCCTGAAGAAAAAACCGTCGACGTCCGAGCTGGTGGATTGGCTCAAGCTGCTGATGGCCGACAACATTGGCGAAGCGGTGTTGCGTGAGCGCGACCCGACCAAAGCGATCCCGCCACTGGCCGGCGCACTGGTTAAAAACGAGCAGGACGTGCAGTTGCTGGAGCGTCTGGCGTTTATGAGCCGTCGCGGCAATCGCTGATTTTTCAAGAAGGCGATAAGCATGCTGCTTAATCTGTTCAATGAAATGCGTGCGGCCAAGGTGCCGGTTTCGCTGCGCGAACTGCTGGACTTGATCAACGCGCTGAAAAACCGTGTGACATTCGCCGACATGGACGAGTTTTACTACTTGGCGCGTACGATCCTGGTGAAGGACGAGCGCCATTTCGACAAGTTTGACCGTGCCTTCGGTGCCTATTTCAACGGTTTGCAAAACCTCAATGAACACCTTGAGGCGCTGATCCCTGAGGACTGGCTGCGCAAAGAGTTTGAACGCTCGTTGAGTGACGAAGACCGCGCACAATTGCAGTCGCTGGGCGGCCTGGACAAGCTGATCGAGGCGTTCAAACAGCGCCTCGAGGAGCAGAAGGAACGCCATGCCGGTGGCAACAAGTGGATCGGTACCGGCGGCACCAGCCCGTTTGGCTCGGGCGGTTATCACCCCGAAGGGATTCGAGTAGGCGATGCCGGGGCGCGTCAGGGCAAGGCGGCAAAAGTCTGGGAACAGCGCGAATACAAGAACCTCGATGATCAAGTCGAGTTGGGCACCCGCAATATCAAGGTAGCGTTGCGCCGCCTGCGCAAGTTTGCCCGCCAGGGCGCCGCCGATGAGCTGGATATCGACGGCACCATCGACCACACCGCCCGCGATGCCGGGTTGTTGAATATCCAGATGCGGCCCGAGCGGCGCAACAACATCAAGCTGTTGTTGCTGTTCGATATTGGCGGCTCGATGGATTCCCACGTAAAAACCTGCGAGGAGTTGTTCTCGGCCTGCAAGACCGAGTTCAAGCATCTGGAGTACTACTACTTCCACAACTTCATTTACGAGTCGATGTGGAAAAACAACCAGCGCCGCCACGTCGAACGTATCGCCACACAAGATGTGCTCAACACCTACGGCGCCGATTACAAAGTGATTTTTATCGGTGACGCAGCGATGGGCCCGTATGAAATCACCCACGCCGGGGGCAGTGTCGAGCACTGGAACGAAGAGCCGGGCTACAAGTGGATGCAGCGTTTTATGGAGAAATATAAAAAGCTGATCTGGATTAACCCGTATCCGAAAGACACCTGGAAATACACGGCATCGACCGGGATTGTGCAGGACCTGGTTGAAGATCGCATGTACCCGCTGACCCTGGACGGGCTGGAAGAAGGGATGCGGTTTTTGGCTAAGTAAACGTCAAGGCTAAAAACCCTCACCCCAACCCTCTCCCAGAGGGAGAGGGAGCTCTACCGAGGTGTTTTCAGGTTCAGTGTATGACTTGCAGGCCATAGAACATCTACAACATCCCCCAATCAGTCCCTTCTCCCGAGAGAGAGGGAGCTCTACCGAGGTGTTTTCAGGTTCAGTGTATGACTTGCAGGCCGCAGAATATCTACAACATCCCCCAATCAGTCCCCTCTCCCTTCAGGGAGAGGGCTAGGGTGAGGGTTGATTAAAGCGTTGCATAAAAGCCTGGTGCTGGCGCTGTGCGGCTTCTTGGGTGACAGGCCGCAAGTAGACGGTCTCCCCCGGCACACATTGTGCCAAACGCGCCAGCGCCAAAGGGGTTAATGCCCCCAGGCGCGGGTAACCGCCAATGGTCTGCCGGTCATTGAGCAAGACAATTGGCTGGCCATCGGGGGGTACCTGGATGGCGCCCAGCGGAATGCCTTCAGAGATCATCGGCGCGCCCTGATACTCCAGCGCCGGGCCCTGCAGGCGAATACCCATGCGGTCTGCGCGGCTGTCGAGGGTCCACGGCTGATTGAAAGCATCGAAGGTGCTTTGCCCACTAAACGCGCCGATCTGCGCGCCCAGCACCACATCCAACAAAGGGTTGGCGGTAAAGCCGGGCTGTTGCGCGAGGGGAATGTCACGTAGCGCAGACGGCTCTGCGGTGTAATTCAGCTCATCGCCAATGGCCAACGCACGACCGAAACCATCGGGGCCACCCAACTGCTCACGCACCACCGTTGCACTGCTGCCCAGTACCTGCGGCGCGACAAACCCGCCGGGAGCTGCCAGATAGGCACGAGCGCCCAAAAGTGGCTGGGTAAAGCTCAGGGTCTGGCCTTTTTTCAACTCGATACACCGCCAGGGCTTTAGTGCTTTACCGTCGACGCATGCCGCCAGATCGGCGCCCGCCAGCGCCAGGGTGCAATCGCTCTGGGCAATCAGGCTCATGCCGCCCAAGGTGATCTCAATGACCGCCGCGCCTGGCGCATTACCCAGTAGCCAGTTGGCCCACGTCATCGATAACCAGTCTGCGGCTCCGCCTTGGGTCACGCCTAAATGCCGTACACCAAAACGTCCGGCATCTTGCAACAGACACATCGGGTTGCTGGCTTTGATCAGTAAACGGCTCATGCAAAAGCCTCCTGAGGTGTGTCGTCACCGCCTAATCGGATGAATTCTGCGCGGGGAACAGCCTCGAATTGCACGGTATCGCCGGGCTGCATCAAGCTGTAGCCCTCTCGATTGCGATCAAACAGAGCGCTCGGGGTGCGGCCGATAAGGTTCCAGCCTCCGGGCGACTGCGCCGGGTAAGCCGCCGTTTGCCGCTCGGCAATACCCACGCTGCCTGCAGCCACACGCTTGCGCGGCGTGTTCAGGCGTGGCGCGGCCAAGGCTTCTTCGACCAGCCCCATAAAGGCAAAGCCGGGGGCGAAGCCCAGGGCGAACACTTGATATTCACGTTCGCTGTGACGGCGAATCACCTCACTCACGGGGCCGCCAATACGCGCGGCCAGCAGCGAAAGTTCCGGGCCGACACTGAGGTCGTACCACACCGGCAGCACATGGCGCTGGCCAAGGCGTTGCGTTTCGGGACGCAGCTCCGTGATGGCCTGGCCGATCAGGTCCCGAGCCTCGGCCGGGGTCAGCGCCAGGCCGTCGTAATGCACCATCAAGGTGGTGTAGGACGGCACCAGATCTATCAGATGGTCGGCAAATACAGCGCGCAATCGCTTGCTGGCGGCCAGCATCCACGGCATGTTGCTTTCCGCGATCTCATCGAACAGACGCAGCATCAGGCAGTCGATGGCCACGACTTCGATCCGCGGTTTCATGGCTGCGCCTGCTGGTTCAAGGCTTCGCGAATGCGCTGCACAGCCGCCACCGAGCTGGCGTTGTCGCCGTGTACACACAAGGTCGTGGCGTGCAGGTGCAAGGCGCTGCCGTCGCTGGCCGTCAAAGGCTGGCCGGCGGCAATCGTCAGCGCTTGCTGGACGATGACTTCCGCTTGATGGTGCACGGCGCCGGGTAACTGGCGCGAGACCAAGTGCCCGGCGCTGTCGTAGGCCCGATCGGCAAAGGCTTCGAACCACAGGGTCAGGCCAAACTCATCGCCAATGGCCTGAGCCGCGCTGTTGTCACGTGTGGCCATCAGCATCAGCGGCAAGCTGGCATCGTAGGCGGCGACCGCCTGAACCACGGCGCGCAACTGCGCGGGGTTGGCCATCATGTCGTTGTACATCGCACCGTGGGGTTTGACGTAGCTGACGCGCGAGCCCTGGGCGCGGCATATGCCGTCCAGTGCGCCAATCTGGTAATGCAGCAGGTCTTGCAGCTCTTGCGCCGAGTAGGCCATGGAGCGCCGACCGAAGCCCGCCAGGTCTTGATACGCCGGGTGCGCGCCGATCAGCACATTGTTCGCCAGCGCCAGGCCCACAGTTTTGCGCATGATCCCCGGGTCACCGGCGTGAAAGCCGCATGCGATGTTTGCGCAATCAATAAATGGCATCACCTCGGCATCCAGGCCCAGGGTCCAGTTGCCAAAACTTTCGCCAATGTCGCAGTTCAATAACAGGCGGCTCACGGTGATGCTCCTGTGGTCTTTTTAGAAATTAGATGCAGGCATTTTTCGACAGCAACAGGCGGTTAGTCCAACTAATAAAAGCAGGGTATGGGGATAAGAAAAGTTGATGGCTTGATGCTGCCTCGCGATTTTTTAAACATCAAAAGATCGCGAGGCAAGCTCGCTCCTACAGCGGGGCGCGGGGTTTAGCTGTTGCGTTCACGGCGGGCGATGCGTTCGCGCTGGCGCTTGCCGCCCAGTACCACCCAATCCACGAGCCGGAAGAAGCCTTCGACGATGAAGGAAAACAGCAATGCACCGGCCATTGCCCAGCCAATGGCGGTGGGCGACAGCAATACCTGGTAGGTGTAGGCGTTGAGGGTTTCCTGGCGGATGTCCGGGTCGGCCGCGTAGGCCACTTGCAGGGCGCGGATGTACCACGGGCCTTGCATGGCCTGGAACTGGTCGTCTAGCAGGCGCTGACGGTTGAGCAAGGTGCTCAGGCTGGTGGCATCGCTGCGAAACACCGGGTCGTCACTGGCCTGGTAATGCGCCACCAGAGCGTGCAGGTCACCTTTGAAGAATTGGTTGGCAGTGTTCTGGAAACCGGCCAGCCCGGTCTGGGCTTCGATCAGGTGCGCTTCCACGCGGTTGGCGTAGTCGTTGATAAAGCCCGGCACTTGCACGCCCAGTAACAGGCCCAGCGTAAACAGCACCAACCGCAGGTAGCTCAGCCACATACACGCGTCCCTTAATCAGTTTTTCCGTGGCTGATGCGCTCACCGCGGCGCCACAGGCTCCAGTGGCCAGGCTCATAGCGCGTCCAGACTTCGTTTTCAGTCAAAGGCTCGGTGGCGATCACCGTCACCACGTCGTTAGGCGTTGTTTCGGACTGGAAGTCGACGATCACGTCGACATCCTTCAATCTAGCTGGGCCAAACGGGGCGCGTCGAGTGATGTGCACCAGTTTGGTTGAGCAGTAGCAAAACAGCCAATCGCCATCACTGAGCATGCAGTTGAACACGCCTTTGCTGCGATATTCGGCGCACGCCTGGGTCAGCACCGGGATCAGCTCTTCGACTTCAACCGGCTCCGGAAACGCTTCACGCACACGGTTGAGCAAATCGCAGAAAGCCGCTTCGCTGTCGGTGTCGCCAATCGGCCGGTAGAAGCTGGCGCTCGGCGAGAAGTCAGCCAATTGGCCGTTGTGTGCAAAGCACCAGTTACGGCCCCATAACTCGCGGACAAACGGGTGAGTGTTGGACAAGCAGACTTTACCGACGTTGGCCTGACGGATATGGCCAATCACCACTTCGCTTTTGATCGGATAACGCTGCACCAGCAACGCGACTTCAGAGTCACAACTGGCGGCCGGGTCCTGAAACAAACGCAGACCGCGACCTTCATAAAAGGCAATACCCCAGCCATCACGATGCGGGCCGGTACGCCCGCCTCGCTGCATCAAGCCGGTAAAACTGAACACAATATCAGTCGGGACATTGGCGCTCATGCCCAATAATTCACACACGCTCGCACACTCGCATTCAAGCTCAACGAAAAGAAATCAGACTCGCGGTTCAACCCGGTTCGAGCCTGCCGGACGCGGCGCAGGCGGACGGCCGTAACGGTCATCACCGGCTGAGCCGAATGGCTGGTCATCTTCAGGGTCAATGCTGCGGTTTTGCTCAGCGGCTGCGCTTTGCGCCTGACGCGCCTTGCGGGCACGCTCGATTGGCCAGCGAATAAACACAAACACCGCGTACAGGCAAAACGCAAACAGGGTGTACATCAACAAGTCAGAGGCTGCACGCCAAACGTTGTCACCCACCTTGAACGCCAAGTCCAGGGCCGAGATGGCCACCGCCGGGGCGAATTGATCTTTGACCGGGTCAATAATGGTCGGGCTGAACAGTAGCACCGCCATCAGGATGCGTAATGGCTCACGTAACCAGCGCCACATAAAGCGGGTCAGGCGGCACCATACGAGCAGGCAGCCTAAAGCGGCGAAGGCGTATAAGCCCCAGGCGATCAGATAGTCGTTCTCGGTCATGGTATCCATGGTCGGCAGGCAATGAAGCGCTATGATAACGGCTTTTCGAGAGTGCGGCTGCACCGCCGTCAGCGTCACTTCTATTCATTCAGATTTCAGAGAACGCTCAATGACCGAATCAGCCTACGCAAACAGCGCACCAATCGCACATAAGGTCGAGGGTTCTGACCCCTACGCATGGTTACAAAATCGCGATAGCAAAGAGGTTTTGGACTACCTGATAGCGGAAAACAACTATCAGGAAGCGCGGCTGGCCGACCAGGCCGAATTGCGCGAAACGCTGTTTCAAGAGATCAAGGGACGGATTCGCGAGACAGATTTGTCGCTCCCCTCCCCTTGGGGCCCGTACCTGTATTACACCCGCACCCAGGCCGGTGACGAATACGCCCGCCACTACCGTTGCCCGCGTCCGGCCGATGACAACCAACAGGTTGACGAAAGCGCCGAGCAGTTGCTGCTGGACCCGAATGCCCTGGCCAATGGCGGGTTTATTTCATTGGGTGCGTTCAGTATCAGCCCGGACCATCAGCGCCTGTCTTATAGCCTGGACACCAGCGGCGAAGAAACCTACCGCCTGTTCGTCAAAGAGCTGGCCACCGGCGCCGTCACTGAGCTGCCCTTTGAGGACTGCGATGGCAGCATGACCTGGGCCAATGACAGCCAGACCCTGTTTTTTGCTGAGCTGGACGACACCCATCGCCCGCACAAGCTGTGGCGTCATACCTTGGGTGAAACCGGGGCCCATGAGGTGTTTCATGAAGCGGACGGGCGATTTTTCCTGCATTGCTACCGCTCAAGCTCCGAACGCCAGCTAATTCTGTTGCTCAACAGCAAAACCACCAGTGAGACCTGGGTGCTCGACGCCGAGCAGCCGCAGCAGGCATTTCGCTGCCTGGCGCCACGGGTTGAAGGCCACGACTACAGCGTCGATCATGGCCTGCACGAAGACCAATGGGCGTGGTTTATCCGCACCAATCAGGACGGGATCAACTTTGCGCTGTATTACGCGTTGGGTGACGCGCCGCAGCGCAGTGAGTGGCAACGCCTGATCGCCCATGACGACCAGGTCATGCTTGAAGGCCTGACGCTGAACGCCAAGGCCCTGTGCCTCAGCCTGCGCGAAGGCGGCCTACCGATTATTGAGATCCGTCCGAACGGTTTGCCGCCATACCGCGTGCAACTACCAGACGCAGCCTACAGCCTGTATGTGCAAGACAGCCTTGAGTTCCAAGGTGCGCACATCCGCCTGCGATACGAATCGCTGAATCGCCCGGCGCAAGTCCGCCAACTGACACTGACCGATGGCAAGCAAAAAGTCCTTAAGGAAACGCCGGTACTCGGCCCGTTCAATGCCGATGACTACGTCAGCCAACGTTTGTGGGCCACTGCGCCGGATGGCACTCGGGTGCCCATCAGCCTGGTAGTAAAACGTGATGCGCTGGGCAAACCGACACCGCTGTATCTGTATGGTTACGGCGCCTATGGCGAAAGCCTTGACCCGTGGTTTTCCCACGCACGCCTGAGTTTGCTTGAACGCGGCGTGGCGTTTGCCATTGCCCATGTGCGCGGCGGCGGCGAGCTGGGTGAAGCGTGGTATCGCGCGGGCAAGCAGGAACACAAACACAACACGTTCAGCGACTTTATTGCCTGTGCCGAACATTTGATTGACCAAGGGCTGACCCGCAGCGAGCAATTGGTGATCAGTGGCGGCAGCGCGGGCGGCCTGTTGATCGGGGCAGTGCTCAATCAGCGCCCGGAACTGTTCAAGGCGGCGATTGCTGAGGTGCCGTTTGTCGATGTGCTCAACACCATGCTCGACCCGGATTTGCCGCTGACGGTGACCGAATACGATGAGTGGGGCAACCCGCAAGAGCCTGAGGTCTACGACCGCATCAAGGCCTACGCGCCTTATGAAAATGTGGCGGCGCAGGCGTATCCGGCGATGCTGGTGATTGCCGGTTACAACGACAGCCGTGTGCAGTATTGGGAGGCGGCCAAGTGGGTGGCCAAGCTACGCGCCACCAAGACCGACGACCATTTGCTACTGCTTAAAACTGAGCTGGAAGCCGGCCATGGCGGCATGAGCGGCCGCTATCAGGGCCTGCGCGACGTCGCGCTGGAGTATGCGTTTGTGTTTAAGGTGTTGGGGATTTAAGCCTTTGCGGTTGTCGGCCTGCAAGCAACGGGTTGCGCTGCAACCCTTCGCAGCCTGCGGCAGCGACTACGGCGGTCAGTCCGCCGGGATCTTGGCTTTCGGGTCTTTGGCTTCAAGCCCGGGTATCGGTTGGTCTTTGGGCGGTGGCTGCGGCAGGTCTATCGGCGGCAGCGGCACCAAGCTGCTGTTGCCGGGGGCAGGCTTGGGCGCTGCACGCGGGGTGACCTGCGGGTATGGCGTAGGTGTAGCAGTGCCCGGCGAACCCGGTGCGGGTGTGACCGGGACACTCGGAATGGGGGTTAACTCCGCTGCCTGAGCCGCACTTATCGAGAGCGCGCCCCACACAATGGCCGTTAGAATAGTGCGTTTCATCAATGACTCCGTTGCCAGACCAGCTTGTATGCCGTCAGGCTACTCGCAACCAGCTGATTTTGTCCTCTTCTATGAGACTTCCATGAAACGTTTTGTTTTGCTCGACACCACCCCGATCCCCGAAAATGGCGGCGCCTTGTGCCTGTTTGAGTATGGTGAAGACTTCGTTATCAAGATTCAGGGGGGTGATGGCGGCCAGTTGATGAACACCCGCATGCATGGTTCTGAAGATGCCCTGGCTGAGATCCCGTGCCGTAAAGTGGCCGGTCGCACGAACTCACGGGTGCTGATTGGCGGCCTGGGCATGGGCTTCACCCTGGCGGCGGCCCTCAAACATTTGGGCAAGACTGCCGAAGTGGTGGTCGCGGAACTGGTGCCGGGCGTTGTGGAATGGAACCGCGGCCCGCTGGGCGAGAAAGCTGGTAACCCCTTGCAAGACCCGCGTGCGGTGATTCGTGTCGAGGACGTGGCCAAGGTGCTGCAAGCCGAGCCCAACGGCTTTGATGCGATCATGCTCGACGTCGATAACGGCCCCGAAGGCCTGACCCAAAAAGCCAACAGCTGGCTGTACTCGGCCGGTGGCTTGAGCGCCTGCGCCAAGGCATTGCGCCCCAAAGGCGTGCTGGCCGTCTGGTCGGCAAGCGCCGACAAGCAGTTTTCGGACAAGCTGCGCAAAGCAGGCTTTAAATCCGAGGAAGTGCAAGTCTTCGCCCACGGCAACAAGGGCACGCGCCACACGATCTGGATTGCGGAAAAAATCAAAGGCTGATCAACAGCTAAACTTCACGACATAACCGTCATTCGTCTTAAGGTGAACCCCCATGAGTTCAGCAAACCCACCCTCCCACACCGCCAAGCTGGACCGCATCCTGGCCGATGCCCAGCGTGACCGTGAAATGGGCTATCGCGACAAAGCCCTGAAAATGTACCCCCACGTGTGCGGCCGCTGCACCCGTGAGTTCTCTGGCAAACGCCTGAGCGAGTTGACGGTTCATCACCGCGACCACAACCATGACAACAACCCGCAGGACGGCTCCAACTGGGAGTTGCTGTGCTTGTACTGCCACGACAACGAACACTCGCGCTACACCGACCAGCAGTACTTTTCGGACAGCTCACTCAGCACCCCTAAAGTCGCCAAGGCCACTCATAACCCGTTTGCGGCGTTGGCCGGGCTGATGAAAAAAGACGAGTAAGAGGTTCTTGTCGCCGGGTGTTGGCGCCGGTGGGCGGGCCATGTGCTGGTATACTCGCGTCTTTTTTCAGAAAGGCACCGGCACGTGGCAGACAAACGGTACAGCTGCATTGGTTTGTATAACCCCAAATCACCGGAAAACGTCGGCTCGGTGATGCGTGCGGCTGGTTGCTACAACGTGGCTTCGGTGTTTTACACCGGCAAACGTTATGAGCGCGCCCGCGATTTCATCACCGATACCAAGAAGATCCATCAGGATATTCCGCTGATTGGCATCGACGACCTCAAAAAAATCATTCCGCTGGGCTGCATCCCGGTCGCCGTTGAGCTGGTCGAGGGCGCACGCTCTTTGCCCGAGTACACACACCCGGACCGGGCGATTTACATCTTTGGCCCCGAAGACGGCTCGCTGGATAAAGAGGTGCTGGACTGGTGTGAGGATGTGATTTACATCCCCACCAATGGCTGCATGAACCTTGCAGCCACGGTCAATGTGGTGTTGTACGACCGCTTGGCCAAGGGCAAGAACACGCGTTCCGGCCCAAAATTTGGCTAAGGTTTTTTGCCGTACTGCTGGCCGGTGCTCCAATCGACCAGCAGGCTGTAAGCAATCGCCAACAAGGTCGGCCCGATAAACAGGCCGATAAAGCCGAAGGCGATCAACCCGCCAAAGACTCCCAGCAATACGATCACCAACGGCAAGTTGCCGCCCCGGCTGATCAGGTAGGGTTTAAGCACGTTGTCGACACCGCTGATGATCAGCGTGCCCCAGATACCCAGGAATATCGCCATGCCATACTCGCCCTTCCAGGCCAGCCAGGCGGTGGCCGGGATCCAGACCAAGGGCGGGCCCATGGGGATCAGGCTGAGCAGGAAGGTGGCCAAACCGAGTACCAGCGCCCCCGGCACACCGGCGATCAAAAAGCCGATCAGCGCCAGCAAAGCCTGGGCTGCGGCCGTACCAATCACCCCGTTAACCACCCGTTGCACGGTGCCTGCCACCAATTCCTGATAGTAATCTGCACGCTCGCCGATCAGCCGTACCAGCAGGCTGTGAACGAACATCGCCAGGCGCGGGCCGTCCCGGTAGAAAAAGAACACGAAGACAATGCTCAGGGTCAGCTCAAGAATCCCGCCGCCGATCTGCGCACTGCGCGCCAGCAGCCAGTTGCCCACCTGCCCCAGGTAAGGTTTGACCGCCACGATCATGGCCGCACCTTGCTGATCGATGGTGTTCCACATGCCGACCAGCCGCTCACCGACCAGCGGAATGCCAGCCAGCCAGGTCGGGGCTTCGGGCAAGCCTTCAAGCTGTACATCTTTGACAAACGTGGTGGCGTCACGCACGTGGTCTGCCAGGTTAAAACCCAGCCACACCAGCGGCCCGGCCACCAGCAGCATCCAGCCAACGGTCAGGATGCTGGCGGCCAATGTTTCGCGACCATTGAGCCAGCGCGTTAAAAGACGCATCAAGGGCCAACTGGCGAATGCCAGCACCGCCCCCCAGAACAAAGCCGACCAAAACGGTGCCATCACCCACAGACTGGCGCCGAACAGCACCACGAGCAGGATCTGCACCAACAGGCGATCGTTATTGAGCATGTAGGTTCCGCAGACAATTGAGGGTTCGAATAGTAGCGACGACTACCAGAGTGTAGCCGCCGTTTTGCAGGGTTTAGCGCAATAACTCGAGATGCAGGCCCTTGGCCGGTTTGGTCCCCAGGTCCATGCGAGCGGCGCGCACACCGCCTTTGATCAAGGCATCACGCCAGGCCGCTGCGTGGGCGCCGGTCAAACTGACCCGGGAGGTGACATCCAGGTTCAATGCCCGGGCGATCAGGGTGACCCATTGTGCGTCCGGCTCACCGGCCAGTTTTGGGAAGTCCAGTTCGCCTGTGCTTTTCAACTGGCGTTGCAAGGTCGCTGAGGTGGGCAGCAGTTCGCCCAGATCGGCGCTTGCCTGGAGTTGCTCGACGTGCAGATACGCTTTGCGCCCGCCCCGATTGATGCCATACAAGGCGACCAGTTGATTCTGCTCTGGCGCGGCGCGGCGCATCAACAAGTACGACTGTTGATCATCCGCCCCCACAAGTTTGGAGTTGCCGAACACTTCATTGGCCCACAGGCTGCTTTCACCGCAGTCGCGGCCCTGACACCAGAACAGCAGCTCGGCGCCTTCTTTTTGCAGGGCTTCACGGGCCGCCGTAAAGGCTTCAGAACCCGTGTGCTCGGCGGGCAGTTCGTACGTCACGGCGGTGGTTTGACCACGGCTGTTGACCTGCCCTTCAAAACGCAGGCGGCCACTGATTTTGCGAATTGAGCCCATGGGGTAAATACGTTCGATGTCGGGCTTTACGCTGTAATCGACAATTTGCGCGTCGGCCAACCGGGGCAGACCTTGCAGGTCGTGGCTGCCTGGCACATCCGCAGCCCATGCCCAGGTACTCAGGCAACTCAGGCCCAGCGCCCAGATAAAACGAGTGGGTATGTTCATCGGCGTCTCACGGTTGAGAGCGGATGGCCTTTGCAGGGCGCAGCGGTGTAGTGATCCATGGTGGTTGTCTCCCCTTTCAAGCCGCCAAGCCTCGACAGTTGGCCTGCGCAAGTCAAGGAGTGACGAAGAACCGATTGAAACAGTCTGCAACAAGGGTTGCCCCGGCCTCGTCATTCAGGTGCAAATGATGACCGCCGGCTAACCGTTCCAAGGTAAAGGGTAGACGATCCAACAGCTCAGGGTGGCTGGCCAGCATGCCCTCTTCGGCTACCACCAAGGTGGTCGGGCACGTGACCCGGCGCACGAACGACATGGCCTGCGCATCGGTCAGTCGAAGCGGTGACGGCAACGTCAAGCGACTGTCACTGCGCCAGCTGTAGCCTCCAGGCACGGGCATCAAGCCACGTTGGGCGAGCAGCTCGGCCGCCTCGCGACTGACAGCCACCATGCCCTTCATGCGCGCTTCAATGGCTCGATCAAGGGTGGGGTGTACCGATTTGCGCTTGTGCCCATGGGCCAGTTGCGCCTCAAGGGCCTTGCTCATGTTCTCGGCCGCGTCAATGTCGGGGCCGCTGCGCAGTACGATGCCGTCGATCAGGGCCAAGCGGGTGACCCGCTCGGGGAAAGAGCCAGCAATGATCACCGAGACAATCGCGCCCAGCGAATGCCCCAACAGGGCAAACTGCTTCCAGCCCAATTGCTCGGCGACACACAGCACGTCAAACGCGTAATCGGCCAACGCATAACCCGCCCCACGCGGGCGGTGATCCGAGTGGCCGTGACCGGCGAAGTCCACTGCCACAATGCGCAACCCCGAAAGTTTGGGCGCCAGCCGGGCAAAGCTATTGGCGTTATCCAGCCAGCCATGCAGGGCGATGACCGGCAGCCCGTCTTGCGGGCCAAATATATGCGCTGCCAGCTCGATATGCGGCAGGCTCAGACGGATTTCTTCAACCACAGGGCTCATGCAGGGTGCTCTTTAGAGGCCGGGTTGACGCAGTTCCCAGCGGGCAAAAATGTGTTTGAGCAGGTGGGCGGTTTCTTGCGGCTGCTCCAGCGGGAACATGTGCCCGCCCGGTACGCTCAGCGACTCACCGAGGGGCAAACGCGCCACGGCGCGGGCATGATGGCGCATGACCACGCGGCTGTCTTGCCCGCGCACCACGGTTAAAGGCACCTGCAATTGCAGGATACGTCCGGGACTGGTGTGGGGAACACCGCGGTAGATATTGATTTCAGTGGCCGGATCAAAGCTCAGGCGCAAGCGGTCATCAATGGCTTGCAGACCATGCTCGAGGTAGGCATCAAAACAATCGGGGTCGAAGCTGCGAAACAACGCCTTGCCCGCGAAGTATTCCCGTGCAGCTGCGCGATCAGCAAACTCTTCACGGCGCCCCAGGGTACGACCCGCCGGGGTGAGGCGGTCGATAAAGCCAAAACGCTTGGCGGCACGAATCATCCATTGATCGGCCACCGTCAGCACCGGGGAGTCCAGCATGACCACGCCTTTGTACAAATGCGGGCAGCGTAACGCGGCGTGCAGGTGCAACATGCCGCCCAGCGAATGGCCGACGCCGAGCACCGGCTCGTCTTGTTGTTGCAGGTGATAAATCAGCTCATCGACCAGATTGCGCCAGTTGTTGTCCACCGGGAACCGCGGATCGTGCCCGTGCTGCGGCAAACGGGCAACGCTGAAGTCCGGCGCCAGGGCGTCGAACAATTTGCCGTAGGTGCCTGAGGGGAATCCATTGGCATGGGCGAAGAAAATCTGCCGAGACATACAAGGCGTCCATACATAGGAAGTACGCCTTATTGTGTGTAGGAAAATTCCTCACAACAACGACCGTATGCGCCATGAAAGGCGACACAACGGCCATTACTATGCCGAATCAGCGCGCTGGAGGTGTTTCGCCCAGCGGGACGACGGCGATGGTCAGTCGCGAAATGCAATTGAGTTTGCCGTTGTCGTCGGTCAGGCGAATGTCCCAGACGTGAGTGGTGCGCCCCATATGAACCGGCTTTGCCACCGCACTCACCCGCCCGCTACGCACGCCGCGCAGGTGATTGGCGTTGACCTCCAGACCTACGCAATAGAACTTTTTGGTGTCTATGCACAGGTAGCTGGCCATCGAACCGAGGGTTTCGGCCAGTACCACCGAAGCCCCGCCATGCAACAAGCCGAACGGTTGATGAGTGCGGTGATCCACCACCATGCTCGCGGTGATCGACAGGTCATCGTAGGCATCAAAGGTGATGTCGAGCACGTCGCAGATGGTGTTTTTGCGCATCGCGTTAAGGTGCGCGAGGTCCGGCTGGGTGGTCCACAAACTCATGGGTCATTCCTTGCTCTGTGAGTGATGGCTGTCATTTTGTCGTAGGATTTTTCGACAACCTGAGCCCAACTATCTTTCACACGGACCCGATTCTGCAACTGTTGCTACAACGGGTGTTTGCCTACCGGGGGTTATGCACACTCAGCAAGGTCATGCTGCCGGCCAGCGGCCACTCCCCTTCGAGCTCCGCCAGGCTGGCGGTGTGCATCGGCTGCGGCTGACGCACATGACCGTGCTGCAACAGGCTGATCAGCTCACCCACGAAAGGCTGATGGCTGACCAACAATACATTGCCACTGTCTGGCAGCTTGCTGGCGGCGAACTTGGGCTCGCTTTCTGGGGTCAGCCACGGCACGGTGATGAACTCACCGGTAAACCCCAGGGCCTCGCGCACCAACTCAGCGGTTTGCTGAGCGCGTACGTACGGGCTGACCAAAATGCGCTCCAGGGGTTTGCCGATCAAGTGTGCGGCGCTGCACAGCACTTGATCACGACCATGGGCCGTGAGTTCGCGCTCGGCATCACGTCGGGCATGATGTTCGGCTTCTCCGTGGCGCAAAATCCACAGCTTCATGGCTTGCTCTCGGTGCCGTTCGAAGGGGCGACGTAAGGGGCTTCGCCTTCTGGCGCACGTGGTGCTGGCCAGTCGGCAAAAGGCCAAGGCTTTTGCTCGGTGTGAAAGCTGCCAAAGCGCCCGATCTGGGCGAGATACAGGCTCAGGCTGTCACCAAAGTTCATCAGGCAACCATTGGGTGCGCCGTACACCAAGCGATAAATCAATTGCACCAGCACCAGGCCGCCGAGCACCAGTTGCGCGACTTGCCAGACCAATAGAAAAACCAGCATCCACAGCACGCGTATCACGATGGATTCGTACTTGGGGGCGTTATTGCTGTCACTCATGTGCTGCTCCTGTACTGATCAGTTGAAACCACTGGTGGAGATAAAGTCGACATCGGTCTTGGGTTCTGCGCGCATCAGCAGCTCGATCACCTGGTTGAGCGTACGGCCTTCAAACAGGATGGCATGCAGCCCGGCCACCAACGGCATGTAAACGTTCAGTTCCTGTGCTTTGGCCTTGAGCACCTTGAGGGTATTCACACCCTCGGCCACTTCGCCCAAACGGGCGACCGCGTCCTGCAGGCTCAGACCTTGCCCCAACGCATACCCGACCTGATAGTTGCGGCTTTTGGGCGATGAACAGGTCACGATCAAATCGCCTACACCCGCCAAGCCGAGAAAAGTCATTGGATTAGCGCCTTGGCTGACAGCAAAACGAGTCATTTCTGCCAACGCGCGGGTTATCAACATGCTTTTGGTGTTTTCGCCCATGCCCAGCGCCACCGCCATGCCGGCGATGATGGCGTAGACGTTTTTCAACGCCCCGCCCAGTTCCACGCCGAAGCGGTCGGCGCTGGCATACACGCGAAAGGTACGCCCGTGCAAGGCGCTCTGCACCTGGGTGCAGAGTGCTTCATCAGCGCTGGCCACCACGGTGGCGGTTAATGCATGTTCTGCCACCTCACGGGCCAGGTTAGGGCCGGACAACACGCCGATTCGGGCTCGAGGGGCGATCTCTTCGAGAATTTCGCTCATCAGTTTAAAACTGTGGGCTTCGATGCCCTTGGTCAGGCTGACCAGCATTTTGCCGCTCAACCGCTCGGCGTGGGGCGCCAGCACGCTGCGCAACGCGCTGGATGGCAGCGCCACAAAGCACAATTGGCAGCTCTGCAGGGTGGCTTGCAGGTCGGTGACCGGCTCGACACCCGGGTGAATTTTGATGCCTTTGAGGTAGCGCGGGTTTTCTCGATTGAGGCGCATCGCCTCGGCTTGCTCGGGGTCGCGCATCCACTGGTGCACACGATGACCGTTTTCTGCCAGCAAGTTGGCCACGGCGGTGCCAAAACTACCGCCTCCCAAGACCGCAATAGCGTGCTGTTCAGTCATATGCAATCCCGTCTTCCATCTAGCAGTGGCAATGGTCGCATTATACGGGCCGCCAGCCCTGCGACCAGCCCCATAGCGCATCGCTCAGGCAGCGCTGCTTGGAAGCGCACCCAGCCCGTCGTTTTGAACACTTAAAGCCCGATAAATAGGCAGCCCTCACTGCCAAACTGTGACAGCTCAGTTACCATGCCGCTCTGAAGGTAGCTGAGAAGCACAACTGAAGGGATTCATCATTCATGACGACACGTAGTCGCTGGGATATTCACACCCGCACGCAGATGATGAGTCTGGGCCCAGCTTTATTGATCACCCTGCTGTTGATCAGTTTTTTCACCAGTGTGCGGATCCAGGACTTGCGCCAGGAACTGAACTACACCGGTCAGTTGATTGCAAACCAATTGGCCCCGGCCAGTGAATACGGGGTTATTACCGGTAATACGGTGATCCTGCAAAGCCTGATCACCGCCTCGTTGAATACCCCCCACGTTGAGTTTGTGCAGATTCAGGACAGTGCCGGCAAGACGCTGGCTCGGGCTGAAAAAGCGGCGTTCTCCCCATCGCAAGGGGCCAAATTTGAGGTTTTTCAGGCGCCAGTGCGCTGGCAGAGAGGCCACTCAGGCGATGTGTTTTTACGCAACAACCTGCAAGCCTCAGCGCCAGAAGAGGACTATCTGGGCCGTGTGCTGGTGGGCATGTCCAGCGATGCATTCAGCAAGCGCCAACAAGAGATCCTGCTCAAAGCGGTAATTCTTGCGCTCTTTGCCCTGGGCTTTACCTTTCTCTTGGCACGGCGCCTGGCGGCGAACCTGTCCAAACCCATCAGCGACATGAGCAAAACCGTCAAGGCCATCCAGCACGGTGATTACAAGGCTCCCCTGCCGGTGGTTGACGATGGCGAACTGGGCAGCCTGGCCCAGCACATCAATAATCTGGCTTCGGGCCTTGAACAGGCCAGCCGTGAGCAGCAGACAGCTATGTCGCAATTGATTCAGGCGCGAGAAGAGGCCGAGAGCGCCAACCGCGCTAAAACTGAATTTTTGGCGATGATGAGCCATGAGTTGCGCACGCCCATGAATGGCGTGCTGGGGATGCTGCAACTGCTCGAAACCACTGAGATGACTGAAGAGCAAAAGGAGTACGCAGACCTTGCTTCGGCCTCCACTGAGCACTTGTTGAAGGTGATCAATGACATTCTCGACTTCTCGAGGATTGAACGCTCGACACTGGAACTTGAACACATTGCGTTCAACTTGCTGGATTTGATCGATAACTGCGCACAAACGTTCCAGTTCAGTGCAGGCCAGCGGGGTTTGCTGCTGCAACTGGCACTGCCTGAAGGCTTGTCGGCCTTGCACGTCCTGGGCGACCCGACCCGGATACGGCAAATTCTGGTGAACCTGATTGGCAATGCCTTGAAATTTACCGAGCGCGGCAGCGTCAGCATTGAAGCTAAATGGCAGCCGCTGGATCACCAACTGATTTGGTTCGTCTGCACGGTGCGCGACAGCGGAATCGGGATCAGCAACGAAAAACTTGAGTCGATGTTTGACGCTTTCCAGCAAGCGGACAGTACGATATCCCGGCGTTATGGCGGCACCGGCCTGGGCCTGCCCATCGCCCGCACGCTGGCCGAGCGCATGGGCGGTACGTTGCGCGCCAAAAGTGAGGAGGGTCAGGGGTCGGTGTTCACCCTGGAGATTCCGCTGGAGCTGCACCAGCCCGTGACCCTGAGCCAACCGCCGGCGCTGGCTGCACAACCGCCCATGGGCCACGGCGGCAAAGTGCTGTTGGTGGAAGATAACCCGGTCAATCAAACGGTCATCGAAGCCACCCTGCGAAGCCTTGGCTACGAAGTGTGCGTGGTCAGTGATGGCGCGCAAGCCATTCACCAGGCCAATACCGAGGACTATGTGGCGATCTTGATGGACTGCCGTCTACCCATCATTGATGGCTATGAGGCCACCCGGCAAATTCGCCAATTGGCAGGCTGCAGGACGGTGCCCATTATCGCGTTGACCGCCAACGCCTTACAGGGAGACAGGGAAAACTGCCTGCAAGCCGGTATGAACGATTACCTTGCAAAGCCGTTCAAACGAACCGATCTGGAACAAATTCTGCAGTGCTGGGTCCAGTAACTTGTGGCTAAAGAGCCACCTGCGACTGGCGTAAAATGCAAAAGTGCGGCAGTCTTAGGCACCCGAATGGGCCCCTGAACCGGCCCGATTTAAATTTTCAGTGCACAAGTGTACATTCCTGTCCTTTGCGCTGTGACTTTCACTACAACGCAATAGTCTATGTGTAGGCTGGCGAACTGAGACAACATGTTTCGGTTGGTCGGGAAGATTTGCCCCACCCTGCCGCATGGGATTATTGAGGAGCTCGCATGACCAAACAAAACGCCTTTACTCGGGAAGATCTGCTGCGCTGTAGCCGCGGCGAACTGTTCGGCCCAGGTAACGCGCAACTGCCCGCCCCTAACATGCTGATGGTGGATCGCATTACCCATATCAGTGAAGAAGGCGGCAAGTACGGCAAAGGTGAATTGGTCGCCGAGCTGGATATCACTCCAGACCTGTGGTTTTTTGCCTGCCACTTTGAAGGCGATCCGGTGATGCCGGGCTGCCTGGGCCTCGACGCCATGTGGCAGTTGGTTGGCTTTTACCTGGGCTGGCAGGGTTTGCCGGGCCGCGGTCGTGCCCTGGGTTCGGGCGAAGTGAAGTTCTTTGGCCAGGTTTTGCCGACCGCCAAGAAAGTCACCTACAACATTCACATTAAACGCGTCCTCAAGGGCAAGCTGAACCTGGCCATTGCCGATGGTTCGGTAACTGTCGACGGTCGCGAGATTTATACCGCTGAAGGCCTTCGGGTCGGCGTGTTCACTTCAACTGACAACTTTTAAGGGTTATCCGCATGCGCCGCGTCGTTATCACTGGTCTGGGCATTGTTTCGTGCCTGGGCAATGACAAAGAGACCGTCTCCGCTAACCTGCGTGCTAGTCGCCCTGGCATCCGCTTTAACCCGGAATACGCCGAAATGGGTCTGCGTAGCCAGGTTTCCGGCTCCATCGACCTGAACCTCGAAGAGCTGATCGATCGCAAGATTTATCGCTTTGTTGGCCATGCAGCGGCTTACGCCTACCTGGCCATGAAAGACGCCATCACTGATTCGGGCCTGACCGAGGAGCAAGTCTCCAACCCGCGTACTGGCCTGATCGCCGGTTCCGGTGGTGCATCGACCCTGAACCAGATGGAAGCGCTGGACATCCTGCGCGAAAAAGGCGTTAAACGTGTCGGCCCATACCGTGTAACGCGGACCATGAGCAGCACCGTGTCCGCTTGCCTGGCGACACCGTTCAAGATCAAGGGCCTGAACTACTCCATCGCTTCTGCCTGCGCCACCAGTGCTCACTGCATCGGTCACGCCATGGAACAGATCCAGATGGGCAAGCAGGACATCGTTTTCGCCGGTGGCGGTGAAGAGGAGCACTGGAGCCAGTCGTTCCTGTTCGACGCAATGGGCGCGCTGTCCAGCAAGCGCAATGACACCCCAGAACAAGCTTCCCGTGCCTACGACGCCGACCGTGACGGTTTCGTCATCGCTGGCGGTGGCGGTATGGTCGTGGTCGAAGAGCTGGAACACGCTCTGGCCCGTGGCGCCAAGATCTACGCTGAAATCGTTGGCTACGGCGCAACGTCTGACGGCTATGACATGGTTGCTCCGAGCGGCGAAGGCGCTATCCGCTGCATGCAGATGGCAATGTCAACGGTTGATGCACCGATCGACTACATCAA
Organism: Pseudomonas sp. PS01297; assembly: GCF_029959305.1. Lineage (NCBI taxonomy): Bacteria > Pseudomonadati > Pseudomonadota > Gammaproteobacteria > Pseudomonadales > Pseudomonadaceae > Pseudomonas > Pseudomonas sp. PS01297. The sequence continues at coordinate 8,679 of NZ_JASCPQ010000070.1, read as the reverse complement.
CACCCACGGCACATCGACTCCGGTTGGCGACGTGGCAGAGATGAAAGGCATTCGCGAAGTTTTCGCAGACAAGGCACCGCCGATCAGCTCGACCAAGAGCCTGTCGGGTCACTCCTTGGGCGCCGCAGGCGTTCACGAAGCGATCTACTGCATGCTGATGATGGAAGGCAACTTCATTGCGGGCTCCGCCAACATTGATGAGCTGGACCCGGCGGTTGCCGACATGCCAGTGCTGACCAAAACCCGTGAAGATGCAACGATCAACACCGTGATGAGCAACAGCTTCGGCTTCGGTGGCACTAACGCCACCCTGGTTCTGAAGCGCTGGGAAGGCAAGTAAGCCCTCCCCCGCTCACTGAAAATGCCCCGACCTGGTCGGGGCATTTTTTTTGCCCGATGGAACGTACAACCCGGTGCAGTGCTCTATAAAGATCAGGACCTTTATCACTCCACTCTGAGGTTTGCCATGACCGTTACCGTCAACACTGTGTCCCACGAAGGTTTTCGTCACAGCATTAAAATCGACGATTACGAAGTGTTTACTGATGTTCCCAAAGCGATCGGTGGCGAGGGTTCAGCACCGTCTCCGCACGATTATTTCGACGCCGCGCTGGGCGCCTGTAAAGCATTGACGCTCAAGCTCTATGCGCAAAAGAAAGACATTCCGCTTACCGGGGTGACTGTAGAGGTCAAGCACGATGCCAGCGAAGAGCAACAAGGAAAATACGCGCTGCACGTCAAACTGACCCTCAAGGGCGTACTGACCGACCAACAGCGCGAAGAGCTGCATAAGGTCGCCGACAAGTGCCCGGTGCACAAGTTGATGACCACCGCTGATGTCACCATCGAAACGCACTTGTCAGAAGGCGCTTTCAGCCAGTAATGCGGGCCTCGCGAGCGTTGGGTTATGCTCAACGCTCCCTTAATTGCCTGGACGGGCCCATGCCGACATTCACCGTGATTAAACCGCGCGCCGAAGACGTCGAGGGCCAGCCGATCTTGCGCCCGCTGCCTTCAGCCAAATGCCGCAGTGTCGGGCCGTTTGTTTTTTTCGATCACATGCTGGTGACCGATTACCCACCCGGGCACGGGATGAATATCCAACAGCATCCGCACATTGGTCTTTCGACCCTCACCTACCTGTTTGAAGGCCACTTGCAGCACAAAGACAGTGTGGGCTCAGACCAGTTGGTCGGGCCCGGCGAAGTCAGCTGGATGACCGCAGGCGCCGCCATTGCCCATATTGAGCGTACCCCCGCCCCGTTACGCGAGCAGGGCTCGACCTTGCATGGCCTGCAAGTGTGGTTGGCGTCGCCTAAAGAACACGAGCAAGGCGCAGGCTCGTATAGCCATCACCCGGCCGACAGCTTGCCCGTGAGCGATAGCCTGGGGGTCCGCGTGCGAATGATTGCCGGGACAGGTTTTTGCCTGGCGTCGCCGGTACCGGTGCTTTCGCCGACGGTGTATGCCGAAATCCATATGCAAACAGCCACCACCCTGTTGATCCCTGATGAACATCAAGAGCAGGCGCTGTATGTGTTGCAAGGCGACATGCAGCTGGAAGGCCAAACACTGGAGCCGCACAGCCTGGTACTGCTGCCAGCGGGTGAAGCACTGACCCTGAGCGCAGACAGTGATTGCCACGCGGTGCTGATTGGCGGCGCGCCGCTCGATGGGCCGCGGCGCATGAACTGGAATTTCGTTGCCAGCGACCGCGAGTTGATTGAGCGGGCAAGAGCCCGCTGGGCAGCAGGCGATTGGCCGACCGTCCCCTTCGAGAACGGCCGGATTGAATTGCCCTGAAGACCTGAGACCGCCTTAGAGGATCATCGCTGCGGCCCAGCCGAAGGCCAGCAGCGGCAGGTTGTAGTGCAAAAAGGTCGGCACCACGGTGTCCCAGATGTGATGATGCTGGCCATCGATGTTCAAACCGGAGGTCGGGCCCAAGGTCGAGTCCGACGCTGGCGAGCCGGCATCCCCCAACGCGCCTGCCGTACCGACGATGCACACAATCGCCATCGGGCTGAAACCCAGCTGCACACAAAGCGGTACGAAGATCGCCGCCAGAATCGGCACGGTCGAAAATGAAGAACCAATCCCCATGGTCACCAGCAACCCGACCAGCAGCATGAGCAACGCGCCTACGCCCTGGCTGTGATTGATCCAGCCCGCCGAGGCTTCAACCAGTGACTTCACCTCGCCCGTGGCTTTCATGACTTCTGCAAAGCCTGAGGCGGCGATCATGATGAAACCGATCATGGCCATCATTTTCATGCCTTCGGTGAACAGATCGTCGGTCTCGCGCCAACGCACAATCCCGGACACCGAGAAAATCAGAAACCCGACCAGGGCACCGATAATCATGGAGCCCAGCCACAGCTGAATGATGAACGCGGACGCAATCGCGACTCCGGCCACCAGCAGGGTCAACGGGTTGTAGTTGATCGCGGTCTGTTCAACCTGCTCGATCTTGGCCAGGTCATATTCACGCTTTTTGCGGTAGCTGATGAACACCGCCACCAGCAGGCCAACCAGCATGCCCAGCGCAGGGATAGCCATGGCGTGGGTGACATTGACCTGACTGATATCAACGCCACTTTTGCTAACGTTGGCGAGCAGAATCTGGTTGAGGAAGATATTGCCAAAACCAACCGGCAGGAACATGTACGGCGTGATCAAGCCAAAGGTCATGACACAGGCGACCAGACGGCGGTCGATCTTCAGTTTGGTCAGCACATACAGCAAAGGCGGAACCAGCAGCGGGATGAAAGCGATATGAATCGGCAAGATGTTCTGCGAGCAAATCGCAACCACCAGCAATAGCCCGATCAATAGCCATTTGACCCGATTGCCACCGACTGCCTGCTGCTTATTGACCATCGCCAAGGCTCTGTCGGCCAGGGCATGAGCCAGCCCGGACTTGGCGATCGCGACTGCGAAAGCGCCCAGCAAGGCGTAAGACAGTGCCACAGTGGCTCCGCCGCCCAAGCCGCTGTTGAACGCCTCGAGCGTGGCCTCGATGCTCAGGCCGCCCACCAACCCGCCAACCACCGCACCCACAATCAGTGCGATGACCACATGCACACGGGACAGACTGAGCACCAACATGATGCCGACCGCGGCAATTACTGCATTCATAGTTACAACCTCATAGTACGCACCACGATAAAAACACCGTAAAGCGGAAAACTCCGGGCAATAGACTGCTGTTCCAGTCGCCGGATTTGGAAAGGAGGGCTTATTTGAGGGCGCACACTTTGCAGGAGCATCGCCGCCTTGTCAAAGCGCAGGCCAGAAGCGATCGCCAGACCACTGAAAAAGCAATTTATCCCTAGTATTTACAGGGCTTTAGCGCAATTTTTTAACATGAAATTTCGCTTTTTGTCGTAAAGAAATGTGTCAAATGGCCGCTAAGGGTAAAAGCCTCTTTTTAGGATGTCTCCATGTCGCTCAGACAGCTTTCCATACAGTGGAAAATCACCCTGCTTGCCGGCCTTTGCCTTGTGGGTATTGTTGCCCTGCTGGTAGGACTTTCTCTCTACCGCATGGAGTACACCTCCAACCTGGTAGAAGCCTCAAGCGCAAAAATGCTTAATGAGGCAGCCCAGGCGCGTATTGAAGCTCAGGGTGAGGCGCAGGCCCAGGCCATTAGCCGTCAATTCATGGACGCCTACCAATACGGAAACGGCTTTGCCCGCCAAGTCCTGTTTTTGCGTGAGCAATCCGAAAAGCGCTTTCTGGATGCCTTCGACCTGCGTGAGGACCTGACTCACCAAGTAAAGGCAGCGTTGCAGGCCAACCCTGACTTGCTCGGCCTGTCGCTGGTGTTTGAAGCCAACGCACTGGATGGCAAAGACAAGTTGTTTGAGCATCAACCCGTGCTGGGCAGCAATGACAAAGGCCGCTTTGCCCTTTATTGGTCACAGCCGACACCCGGCAAGCTGACTTCAATGGCGCTGCCTGAAACCGATATGTCCGACACCAGTATCGGACCTAGCGGTCAGGCCAATAACTCATGGTTTACCTGCCCACGTGCGACGCTAAAACCGTGCATTATCGAACCTTACTTTTATGACATTGACGGGCAACGGGTGCTGATGACCAGCATCGTTTTCCCGCTGATGGTCGATGGCAAGGTGATCGCTTCGCTCTCCGTTGATATCAACCTCAACAGCCTGCAAGCCATGAGTGTGCAGGCCAGCAAAAAGCTGTACGACGGGCAAACTAATGTCGGCATCATCACCTCGGCAGGCTTGCTGTCGGGTTTTAGCGCAGATGCCAGCAAGCTCAGCCTGCGCCTGAATCAGGTCGATCCCGATGACGGTGGCAAGCTGACAGAATTGATGAACAGCGCGGGTCAGACCGAGAGCATCCGCAACCATCAACGCTTGAAAGTGCTGACACCGTTTTTGCCAATCCCCGGTAGCAAACCTTGGGGCGTCTTACTCGATGTGCCTGAAAAGGTACTGGTGGGACCGGCACAAGTGCTTCAGGCCGACCTGGAGGCGCGCAATACCACCGGCACTCTGATTGAGTTGGGGCTGGGTTCGCTGGCGGCGATCATCGGTTTGCTGTTGGTATGGCTAATGGCGCGCAGCGTGACTCGCCCGATACTGGGTGTTGCGCGCATGCTGGAGGACATTGCCAGCGGCGAAGGTGACCTGACGCGCCGTCTGGAGTACGACAAGAAAGATGAGCTTGGGCAATTGGCGGGCTGGTTCAACCGCTTCCTCGACAAACTGCAACCGATCATTGCCGAAGTTAAACGCTCCGTGCAGGACGCTCGCAGCACCGCTGACCAGTCGGCGGCGATTGCGACCCAGACCAGCGCAGGCATGGAGCAGCAATATCGCCAGGTGGATCAGGTGGCCACAGCGTCTCATGAAATGAGCGCAACGGCGCAAGACGTCGCCCGCAGTGCTGCACAGGCCGCTCAAGCCGCACGTGACGCCGATCAGGCGACGCGCCAGGGCCTGACCATCATTGACCGCACAACCAACAGCATTGATCACTTGGCCGCTGACATGAGCGAGGCGATGGTGCAAGTGGAAGGATTGGCGGCCAACAGCGAGAAAATTGGTTCTGTACTGGAAGTGATCCGTGCCATTGCCGAGCAAACCAACTTGCTCGCCCTGAATGCGGCGATTGAAGCAGCACGTGCCGGTGAAGCCGGGCGTGGATTTGCCGTGGTGGCAGACGAAGTACGTAACCTGGCGCGACGGACTCAGGAGTCGGTCGAAGAAACCCGCCAAGTGATCGAGCAACTTCAAGTGGGCACCCAAGATGTCGTGTCGTCCATGGGCAACAGTCATCGTCAGGCTCAGGGCAGTGTCGAGCAAGTAGGACAAGCGGTGACTGCGCTGCAGCAAATCGGCGAGGCGGTGACAGTCATTACTGACATGAACTTGCAGATTGCCAGTGCCGCAGAAGAACAAAGTGCCGTGGCCGAAGAGATTAACCACAACGTGGCCACGATTCGCGATGTCACCGAGTCGTTGTCCGGGCAGGCCAATGAATCGGCACGGGTAAGCCAGTCGCTGAACTCGCTGGCTAACCAGCAACAAAACTTGATGGATCAGTTCCGCGTGTGATGTGACATCCAGGGGGCGCCGGTTGGCTTGAGCCACTGGCGCCTCTTAACGTTTACGCTTGTGCAATTCGATGATCACTGACAAGCCGCCCAGCGGGCCGGTTTCAAGCCTCATCTCCCCTCCCCATGCCTCCACAATATCGCGCACGATGCCCAAGCCCAGGCCATGGCCGCTGACGTGTTCGTCCAAACGAGCGCCACGGCTGAAGACCTGATCACGCTCGGACTCAGGAATACCGGGGCCATCGTCCTGGACCTGTATGACAAATCCATTCGGGTTTTGCTGAACACTCAGTTCAACCTTGGAGTCGGCCCATTTACAGGCGTTATCCAACAGGTTGCCGAGCAATTCGAGCATGTCTTCACGGTCCCAAGGCATCTGCAGCCCGGGTGAGGCATTTAACGCCAGGTGCAGGTGATCGCCGTGAATCATGCCCAGCGTGGACATTAAGGCAGGCAGCTCTGCATCTCCGTCAAACTGAGCACCCGGCAGGGCATCACCGGCCAGCCGGGCGCGATTGAGCTCGCGACTCATCCGCTGTTGAATATGCTCCAGTTGCTCGCGCAGGCTTTGTTGCAACTGAGGGTAGTGCTCAAATTGCGGGTCATTGACCAAGCTGTATAAGACCGCCAGAGGTGTTTTTAAGGCATGCCCCAAGTTGCCCAGGGCATTTCGCGAGCGCTTTAAGGTGTCTTCAGTGTGGCTCAACAGGTGGTTTATCTGTGTGACCAAAGGCTCAAGTTCAAGGGGAACCTGGGTGTCCAGCTGTGAGCGTTGACCTGATTGCAATTGCACGATTTGTTTGCGCGCGGTCTCCAGTGGCCGTAGTGCCCGACGAACTGTGAGGCGCTGCATCAGCAGGATGATCATGAGCGCAACGATGCCAATGCCCAGACCAATTCTCTGCACTTGCTTGAAGCTTTCTCGTATCGGTGTGTAGTCCTGAGCCACTGTGATGGAAACAGGCTGGCCAAAGCGCAGGTAATCGCTGCGCAGGAGCAGCAACATCTGGCCTTCCGGGCCAGGTTGAAGCGTGCTGTCCAGGCCGGGCTGCTTGGGTCTGGGTAATTGTGCGTCCCACAGTGAGCGCGAGCGCCAATGTGTATCGCCAAATTCGATGCTGAAATAATGCCCTGAAAACGGACGCTGATAAGCAGGCGACAGGCGTCGTTCGTCCAGTTGCAAGCCTTGAGGACCACGGCTCAGCGCGACTAACAGGTTTTCGCTGTCAATCTGCAGGCCAGACTCTAAATATCGCTGAAGGCCATTTTCAAATAGCCAGAGGCTGACCTGGCTCACCACCAGACCCGATAGCAATAAGACACTGATCAGGCCAATGCTCAAGCGCCGCTGAATGGATTTCACTGATCACCAGACCCGAATATATAGCCCTGCCCGCGACGGGTTTCTATGACGGAGCGGCCTAGCTTGCGCCGCAAATGGTTCACATGAACCTCAAGCACATTGGAGTCGCGTTCTGTTTCACCGTCATAGAGATGCTCAGCCAAATGGCTTTTGGAGAGGATCTGTTGGGGGTGGAGCATGAAGTAGCGCAACAGGCGAAATTCGGCAGCGGTCAGTTGTACTTCACTCTCGCCGTGAGTAACAGATTGGCGAGACTCGTCCAGGTGCAACCCTGCGGATTTGAGCAGTGGCTGGTTCGACTGACCATGAGAGCGGCGCAGCAGCGCTTGTACACGCAGTTGCAGCTCTTCGGGATGGAAGGGTTTGGTCACGTAATCATCGGCCCCGGCCTTAAGCCCTTCAATCCGCTCAGACCATGAACTGCGGGCGGTCAGGATCAGCACCGGCGTGGCGAGGCCCTGTGTGCGCCATTGTTTAAGGACGTCGATACCGGGAACACCGGGCAACCCCAGATCGAGAATAATCAAATCGTACGGCTCACTTTGTCCCTGATAAAGGGCATCACGGCCGTCAGCCAGCCAATCCACTGCATACCCCAAGCGCGTTAGCCCACTTATCAATTCGTCAGCCAAGGGGACATGGTCTTCTACCAGCAACAACCGCATTAATCATCAACCTCATCTTTGAGTAGCTGGCCATCTGCGGCATTCAGCTTCAGTTCACGGACGACACCGTCCTGAGTCAGCAACTCAACTTCGTAAACATACATGTCATCATCCTCCTCAAGTTCTGCCTCGAGCAGCTTGGCCTTGGGGTGATACTGGAATGCCTTTTGAAGCAGTTGCTCCAGGGGCAAGATGACGCCTTTTTCCCGCAAGCGCAGCGCTTCGTCCTGATCCAGATCCCGGGAGAAGACCAAACAGGAAAACGTAAAAAGCAGCAGTGCGACACAGCCACGAACGTACTGATTCACGGTGATCACTTACCTCCGGTGCATGGCATGTTAAAAATGCGGACTATAGCGTTGTTGGCTTAATTGAAACTGAATATGCAGGTCTGTCTGTCCGCTGGCCCGGAGCGTGATTGTCGTTAGCCGTGCGTTAACTGTTAAACTACCGCCCTGCATTCATCGCCCAGGCGATAGCCACCCTTTAGAGCTATAAACACTGTGGAAATTTTTAAAGAGTTTACCTTCGAATCCGCGCATCGGTTGCCTTACGTCCCTGAAGGCCATAAATGCGGTCGTTTGCATGGGCATTCATTCAAGGTTGCAATCCATTTGAGTGGCGACATTGATCCTACAACCGGCTGGATCCGCGACTTCTCGGAAATTAAAGCGATTTTCAAGCCGCTGTATGAGCAACTCGACCATAACTACTTGAACGATATTCCTGGCTTGGAAAATCCAACCAGCGAAGTGTTGGCCAAGTGGATTTGGCAACAGCTCAAGCCCCTGCTTCCTGAACTGTCAGCCATTCGAATTCACGAAACGTGCACCAGCGGCTGCATTTATTACGGCGACTGAACCTGGGGTATAAAAAAACCACCTGAGCGGTGGTTTTTTTATGTCTGGAATTTGAGCTGCAAGCTGCAAGCTGCAAGCTGCAAGCTGCAAGCTGCAAGCTGCAAGCTGCAAGCTGCAAGCTGCAAGCTGCAAGCTGCAAGCTGCAAGCTGCAAGCTGCAAGCTGCAAGCTGCAAGCTGCAAGAGCGTGGGGGGCTTGG